>NZ_JBEZDS010000030.1:0-141002 GCF_040648435.1 Dactylosporangium sp. NPDC049140
CTCAAGACCGCCAACCACGAGATCCTGTTCACCTCGACCGGCAGCACGGTGACCATCACCGTCGACGTGGACGGCAAGCAGGCGCTGAACAACACAGGTGCGGCCCGGCGCGGGACACCTCAACCCCTATGAAGACCGGTAGGTCCCGTCGAGGAGGCCGTTGACGTACTTCTCCACGTTCGTGTATCCGGTGTGGTCGAAGTCGCCGGTGGCGTCGCTCGCGCTGTTCGGATCGAGGCCGTGGGCGCTCTCCCACGCGTCGGGCATGCCGTCCCGGTCGGCGTCGGCGGGCGCGGTGCCGCCGGCGAGGGTCCCGTACCCGTTGTTCCCCAGCCCCGTGCTCGTCTGGTGCGCCCACAGGTCGCCGGACCTGCCCAGCGACTGCACGTCCTTGACCACGAGCGCGTCGACCTGGTCGCGGGGCAGCGCGCCGGCCTTGGCCACCACGTTGGCGTAGGCGGCCGCGGCGCTCGTGGCCGGGATGCCGTTCGTGGTCGCCGACCAGGGGCTCGACAGCGCGGTCGCGCCGCCGCCGAGGCCGAGGGTCGAGCCGTTGAGCGCGCCGTCCTTGTTCGAGTCGATGACGTTGCCGGAGTTGTAGACCGACTGGTTGCCCATCTGGTAGTACGCGTTGCTCGCGTTCGTGGTCCGCGGGCCGGTGATGAAGTAGTTGCCGATCACGTCGTGGGTGAAGTGGCCGCTGGAGTTCCCGGCGGTGTACCCGGCCTGGTAGTTGTACACGACGTTGTTGATGTACTGCGTGTTCGCCTTGGCCAGCGGGCAGCGGTTGTGCGCGTTGGCGAAGAGGTTGTTGTACCAGGTGTAGGGCCCGGTCTCGGTGTGCGCGGCGAACTGCTGGCCGATCGGGTCGGCGTCGATGGAGTACTGGACCGTGATGTCCGTGGCGCCGACCGAGTCGATGTTGTTCCACTGCGCGAACTCGATCGAGACGTGGTCGAAGATGATCTTGCTGCCGTTGTAGAAGTTGACGCCGCTCTTCTTCTCGTCGGGGTCGAGGTCGCCCTGGCGGAAGCGGAAGTTGCGCACGATCACGTTCGTCGAGTTCGCGAACGAGACCTCGCGGCCCATGATGCCGATGCCGCCGCCCGGCGCGGTCTGCCCGGCGATGGTCAGGTTGCTCTTGACACTCACCGCGGACGAGAGGTTGATGTAGCCGCCGACGTCGAAGACGACGATGCGGCCGGAGGAACTGACCGCGTCCCGGAACGAGCCCGAGCCGCTGTCGTTGAGGTTGGTCACGTGATAGACGCTGCCGCCGCGCCCGCCGGTGGCCGCCGCCCCGAAGCCCACCGCGCCGGGAAAAGCCACGGCCGGACCGCCGGGTGTACTCGTAGGGCCGCTGATCAGATTGAACGACCATTGCATCCGGGCGATGTCGGAGCAGGTCTCCTGCACGATCGGGTTGTTGCCCGCGGTGGAGCCGTCCTTGTCGCTGATGCACAGATTCGAAGCCGCGCTCTTGATCAGGTACTTGCCGGCGGCCGCGGTCGAGGCGGTCAGCTGCCAGGTCTGGTTGGCGCTGGCCCCGCACGTCCACTGCCACAGCTGCGTGCCCGCGGTGGTGGACGAGTTCGGCACGTCGACGCACTTGCCGCCGGCCACGCCGACCAGGCCGTAGGCGCCGTTCTGGGCGACCACCCGGAACTGCTGGTTGCTGCACGCGAGCTGGACCAGCAGGTCGCCGTTGGCGGTACCGGTGCCGCTGACGTTGAGGCACTTGCCGGACGCGCCGGAGGCGAGGGTGTAGGTGCCGCCGGCGACCGGGGTGCTGGCGGCCTCGGCGGGCCAGACCGCGACGGCGACCCCACCGGCCACCACGGCCGCCGCGGCGGCCGTGAGCGCGATTCTTCGCATCGGAGCGTCCTTTCTTTCGTGAGGGATCGCCACGAAAGATGCCGGCCGGACGGATCGATAACGGTTTTTGCCGTGCGGGTGTTTCCGCGTGTGGGCTGGGCGTGAAAGCTACATCAGTCGTCGTCGGCCACGGCCAGGGCCGGTTCGCCGTCGCGGCAGGTGACCTGGGCCCGGACCGGGCCCCCGCCGGAGCGCGCCTTGAACCGCAGCGAGGCCGTCGCCGCCGGGCCGCGCTGCACGTGGTCGGTCTCGAACCCGGAGCGGGGGATCCAGGAGTCGAGGTACGCCTGCCCGCCGGGGCACGAGGCCACGATGCTGCCCCCGGCGGTGGCCAGGGCCCGGCTCGCCGCCCTGTTCCCCGAGGGCGCCGGGCTGTTCTCCGGCGGCGCCGGGCGGTTGGACGCCGGCGCCGGCGTGGTGGGGGCGAGCTGGGCCTCCACCTCCGTCTCGCGCAGGGGCGCGTCCGACGGGCCGAAGAGGCCGCGGCTCAGCGAGCCGACCGCCCCGATCGAGGCGGCCGTCGCGAGCGCCGCGGCCGCCAGCCACGCCGCGATCGCCAGGGGCCAGCGCATCCGCATGGCTCCAGTGTCCGCCGGGCAACGATAAAGCGCGGTTAAGCTCGCCATATGGCGAAGGTGCTGATCGTGGAGGACGACGCGACGATCCGCACCGGGGTCCTCAAGGCACTCGCGGGGCGGGGGCATGTGGTGGTACCCGCCGCGACCGCCCTCGAGGGCCTGCGCCTCGCCGTCGCCGAGGCGCCCGACGTGGTGCTGCTCGACCTCGGGCTGCCCGACCTCGACGGGCGCGAGGCGCTGCGCATGCTGCGGGCGGTCAGCCAGGTGCCGGTCATCGTGGTCACCGCCCGGCGCACCGAGGGCGAGATGGTGCGCGCCCTGGACGCCGGGGCCGACGACTACGTGGTCAAGCCGTACGGGGCCGAACAGATCGACGCGCGGATCCGGGCCGTGCTGCGCCGCTCGGCCCCGCCCGACCCGCCCTCGACGGTGGTCGAGGCCGACGGGGTGCGGATCGACCCGCGGGCGCGCACGGCGACCCTGGACGGGGCGCCGCTGGAACTCACGCCGCGCGAGTTCGACCTGCTGCACTACCTGGCGGCGCGGGCGGGTGCGGTGGTATCGAAGCGGGAGCTGCTCACCGAGGTGTGGCAGGTGCCGTACTCCGCCGCGGACAAGACGGTCGACGTGCACCTGTCGTGGCTGCGGCGCAAGCTCGGGGAGACCGCCCTGGAGCCGCGGCGCCTCCACACCGTGCGGCGCGTCGGCGTGCGCTTCGGCCGGCTGCCGTGAGGCGCCGGCTCGCGATCCTGCTGCGCGCCGGCGTGCGGTGCGTCGGGCGGCTGCCGTGAGGCGCCGGCTCGCGTTGCTCGTGGCGGCGGCCATGGCGCTGGTCCTCGTCGCGTTCCTGGTGCCGCTGGCGCTGCTGCTGCGGACCGCGGCCGAGGACCGGGCGGTCGCCGCGGCCACCGCGCAGGCCCAGTCCCTGGGCGCGCTCGTGGCCACCGCCGACGCGAACTCGCTGCGGCTCACCGTCGAGCAGGCCAATGTGGACACCGCGCATCCGGTGACGGTGTTCCTGACCGACGGTACCGTCATCGGCGCCCCCATCCCGGTGACGCCCGCGGTGCGCCTCGCCGCCCAGCGGGGCAGCTTCAGCGTCGAGCACCCCGGCGGCCGCGAGGTCCTGGTCGCCGTGCAGGGCCTGCCGGCCGGCCCCGCGGTCGTGCGTTCGTTCGTGCCCGAACGTGACCTGCGCCGGGGCGTGACCCGGTCGTGGCTGATCCTCGCCGCCGTCGGGCTCGGGCTGCTGCTGCTCGGCCTGGCCGTCGCCGACCGGCTCGCGGTCGCCGCCGTGCGCCCGATCCGCACCCTCGCCGCCGTCTCCGAGGGGCTCTCCGGCGGCGACCTCGACCGGCGCGCCCCCGCCGGCGCCGGCCCGCCCGAGGTGCGCGCGGTCGCCGCCGCCCTCAACCGCCTCGCCGGGCGCATCCGCGACCTGCTGCGCCAGGAGCGCGAGGCCGCCGCCGACCTCTCGCACCGGATGCGCACCCCGATGACCGCGCTGCGCCTGGACGCCGAGGGGCTCGCCGACCCGGCCGACGCCGCGCGGATGCTCGAGCACGTCGGCGCGCTGGACCGGGCGCTCACCGCGGTCATCGAGGACGCCCGGCGCGAACGGCCGGCGCCCGAGTGCGACGCCGCCGCGGTCGTCGCCGAGCGGGTCGCGTTCTGGTCGGTGCTCGCCGAGGACCAGGGCCGCGCCGTGCGTACCGCGCTCGACCCCGGCCCGCGGCCCGTCGCGGTGGCCGCCGCCGACCTCGCCGCCGCCGTGGACGCCCTGCTGGGCAACGTCTTCGCGCACACCGACGAGGGCACCGGCCTCGCGGTCTCCCTGCACGCCGGCCCCGGCCTGGTCGCCCTCACGATCGAGGACGAGGGGCCCGGCTTCGACCCGGCCGCCGGGGCGCGCGGCGTCAGCGGCGGCGGCTCGACCGGCCTGGGCCTGGACATCGCGCGGCGCACCGCGGAGGCGACCGGCGGCCGGCTCGTCGTCGCCGGCGCCCGGGTGACCCTGGAGCTCTTAACCGATCCTTAGCCCCGGGCCAGGACCCCGTTGACGAAGCGCACGGCACCGTTTGTCGCACAGACAGAAAGGTGTACCTCCCATGCGCAGACTTCTCATCATCACCGCGACGACCGCCGCGGCCCTGGCGATAGGCGGCACGGCCCTGGCGTCCTCGGGCCCGGGCCGTCACGACGACCGCCCGTCCCAGGTAGTGGTCAGTCCCGGCCCGTCCGAGGACAACCCGTCCCGAGGAGTGGACGACCCGGCCGAGGACTCGGCGAGCCCGTCGGGCTCGCCCACCGTCGATGACCACGGCGGACTCCGCACCACCGAACCGGGCGATGACCACGGCGGACTCCGGACGACCGGGCCCGGCGACGACCGCGGCGGACTCCGGACCAGCGAACCCGGCGACGACCACGGCGGCAACGGCGGGGGCTCCGACGACCGCGCCGGTGACGATCATGGGGGTTCCCGCCACCGGCGATAACTGCGATCATGTCGCCGTGCCCCTGCTCGACGACGACGCCCTCGCCGGATCGGCAGTGGTGGCGAACTCCGCGATGAACCGCGAACGCGGCCTCGACGGCGTCAACAGCTACGAACGTGAGCTCGGCTTCAACCCGGTCGAGGTGATCACGGCGCTGGCCCGGGTCACCGGCGCGCCGGACACGGTCGCATGGCTCGACCTGTGCTGCGGCTCCGGCCGCGCGCTGGTCGAGGCCGCGGGCCGCCTCGGCGAGCAGGGCGTGTCGGGCCGAGTGCTGGTCGAGGGCGTCGACCTCGTCGACGCCTTCGACCCCGCGCCCGACGTGCCCTGGCTGCGGCTGACCGCGGCGCCCGTCCAGGCCTGGGTGCCGCGCCGGCGGTACGACCTCATCACCAGCATCCACGGCCTGCACTACGTGGGCGACAAGCTCGGCCTGCTGGCCCGGGCGGCGGGCTGGCTGACCGACGGCGGAAGGCTGGTCGCCGACCTGGATCTGGCGGCGGTACGGCTGGAGGACGGCGCCCCCGCCGGTCGCCGCCTGGCCGCGGACCTGCGCGACGCCGGCTTCAACTACGACGGCCGCCGGCGCCGGATCGGCCGCGACGACCGCGGCGACGTGGCGCTGCCCTACGTGTACCTGGGCGCCGACGACCGTGCGGGCCCGAACTACACCGGCCAGGACGCCGTGCACTCGTACTATCGCAGGAACGGCAGGCCCGCGTAGCCGAGCTGCTCGGCGAAGTTCTCCCCGTCCACCTTGCCGGCCAGCTCCAGGCTCACCATGCCGTGCGCGAGCGCCCACAGGTGCAGCGCCACGGGCTCCGGGTCGTCGCCGGTGAACACGCCCTCGGCCTGGCACCGGGCCACCCCGGCGACCAGCGGCCGGTACGTTGCGTCGGCCGCCTCCGTGTGCCCGAAGCCGCCGGTGAACATCAGGCCGTACAGGTGCGGGCTGGCCAGCGCCGCCTCCCGGTAGGCGAACCCGAGCGCGATGAGGTCGGCGAGCGCGTCCCCGGACCGCGGCGCGGCGGCGAGCGCCGCGCCCAGCCGCCGGAACCCCTCCCGGTGCATGGCGTCGAGCAGCCCCTGCTTGTCGCCGAACAGCGTGTACACGGGCATCGTCGAGACCCCCGCGGCCGCGGCGACCTTGCGCAGCGAGAGCCCGCCGGGCCCCTCGTTCACGAGAATCCGCGCCGCGGCGTCGACCAGCCGCCCGGTGAGCTCGGCATTGACGTTCACCACGGCCGCGACTATAACAGTGTTATGCGCGATAACGTTGTTATTCCGCTTCACGCCGCCGCGGCGACGATCTCCCTGCTGCTCGGCGCCTTCAACCTCCTGCGCCGCACGCGAGGCGACCGCCCCCACCGCGTGGCGGGCCGCGTGTGGGTCGGCGCCATGTACTTCACGATCATCAGCTCGTTCTTCGTCAAGGCCCTGAACCCGGGCCACTTCAGCTGGATCCACGGCCTGTCGGCCTTCACGTTCGTGACGCTGAGCATCGCGCTGTGGGCCGCGCTGACGGGCCGCGTGGAGACGCACCGCCGCTTCATGACCGGCTCGTACCTGGGCCTGCTGGGCGCCTTCGCGGGCGCGGTGGCCGTACCGCAGCGGGATATTCCACAGTGGATCGTGCACCGCCCGCTGGAGCTGTCGCTGGGCGCACTGGCCTGCGTGGCGGTAGCGGCAACGGTCATCCTGGCGGGCCGCCGCGGCGCGCGGTCATCCGACTAGCGCCGCGAGCACGGAAACATGATGCCCGGGCGGGGGTGGCCTCGACATAATCTCGGCATGGGCGAGCGCGCGTTGAGCTTCGGGGCGGTGGCGGCGGCGTACGAGCGGTTCCGGCCCGGGTATCCCGCGCGGCTGTTCGATCTCGTGATGGGGTACGCCGGCCGGCCGGTTCGCACCGCGCTCGAGATCGGTGCCGGGACCGGGAAGGCGACCCGGCTGTTCGCGCGGGCCGGGATCGCCGTGACGGCAACCGAACCCGACGCGGCCATGCTCGCCGAGCTGCGCCGGTGCGTGCCGGCGGGCGTCACGACGCGCCGGGCCGCGTTCGAGGATCTGCTTCCCGGCGAGCGCTTCGGCCTCGTGTACGTGGCGGCGGCGCTGCACTGGACCAGCCCGGAGTCGCGGTGGTCGCGCATGGCCGCGCTGCTGGAGCCGGGCGGGGTGTTCGCCTCGTTCGGTGGTCCGATCGCGCCGGCCGATCCGGCCGTCGACGCGGCGGTCCGGGCCGCGCGGGCGCCGTTCCTGGACAGCGACGACATCCCGTCTCCCGACGGCACGGCCCCGGATGAGCCGATGCAGTGGCCGGGCACCGAGCTGCAGCGGTCGGTCTGGTTCGACGACGTGCGGCAGCAGGTCATCGAGCGGCGCCTGGCGATGGGCGCCGCCGACTACGTGGGCCACCTGTCGACAATCTCGGCGTACCTGGGATTGCCGGCCGGCGAGCGGGAGCAGGTGCTCGAGCGCATCGAGCGGGCACTGCCCGCGACGGTCGAGGTCAACGCCGACATCTTTGTCCATCTGGCGCGCCGGCGGGACGGGGCCTGACCGCCTGGTGTCATGTGGTGTCACTTGCCCTTGTCATGACACCACTCGGTGGCTACTGTGGTGTCATGGACCTCGACCGGTACGTCTCCGATCTCCAGAACCAGCTGGCTGCGGCGGCGGCGAACGGTGATGCGGACGCACGGGCCGTCGCGGAGCAGCTCAATGTCGCTCTCGAGCCGGCGGTCCGCCTCATGCTGCTCGGGGCCCTGAGCGACGTCGCCGGCGAGATCACGCAGCAGATCGCGCCCGGGTCGGTCGAGGTGGTGCTGCGGGGACGGGACCCGCACCTGGCGGTGACCCGGCCCGAGCCGGCGCCGGACGCGGCCGGTCCGACCGCGGCCGAGGTCGCGGCGCCGGCACCGGCGCTCGACGACACCGTGTCCTCCCGGACCACGCTGCGGCTGCCGGACCGGCTCAAGGCGCGGGCCGAGCAGGCCGCGGCCGAGGAGGGGGTTTCGGTGAACTCGTGGTTCGTCCGCGCGATCGCCGCCGCCCTGGAACCCGGCGTCCAGCGCGTCCCGCGGCGCGACACCAAGCAGGGCGAACGCTTCACGGGCTGGGCCCGCTAGGCCATATCCCATCGAACCTCACGGTCCCGTCGTGCGGCGGGACTGATCCGGCATGCCCATGTGGAGGTCAGCCATGCCCAGTTACGACGTTGCCGGCCCGATCGACCTCGAGGTCACGGCCGGCGCCGGCCTTGTCGAGATCGTCGCCTCGGAGCGTACCGATGCCGTCGTCGAGGTGGTGCCGAGCAAGCCCGGCCGCGGCGGCGACGAGTCGCTGGCCCGCGAGGCCTCGGTGTCGTTCGACGGCGGCCGGGTGCGGGTCAAGGTACCGCGGCGGCTCAATCTGTTCAGCAAGGGCGACTCGGTCGACGTCCGGTGCGAGGTGCCGACCGGTTCGCGGGTCACGGTCGAGACCGCATACGGGTCGGTCCGGACCCGCGGCGTGCTCGGGGACGCCCGCATCGTCGCGAAGTACGGCGGCGTCACGGCCGACACCGTCGCCGACCTCGTGCTCGATGCGCCGTACGGCAGTACCGACATCGCCGAGGTGACCGGCCGCCTCGACGTCACCGCCGGCCACGGGGTGCTGCGCATCGCCGAGGTGCACGGCAGCGCCCGGCTGCGCGCCGCCCACGGGTCCATGGAGCTCGGTACCGCGGGCGGCGACGTCGAGGCCGCCACGTCCGGCACGCTCACCATCGACCGCGCCCTCGGCGACGTGACCGCGCGCAGCGCCCACGGGCCCATCCGCATCCGGGAGGTCAGCGGCGGCACGATCCGGCTCGACAACGGCCACGCCGATGTCGACGTCGGCATCCCGAACGGCGTCGCGGCCTGGATCGACGCCAGCTCCGCGCACGGCCGGGTCCGCAACGAGCTCACCCCCGACCCGGCCGCCGCCGCGAGCGAACGCACGGTCGAGCTCCACCTGCACACCAACTACGGCAACGTCACCATCCGCCGCATCACCACCCCCCGAAGGGAAGCGCTGAGATGATCGAGGTAAAGGGCCTGCAGAAGTCGTACGGCGAGCTGCGCGTGCTGCGGGGCGTGGAGTTCGACGTGGCCAAGGGCAGCATCTTCGCCCTGCTCGGCTCCAACGGGGCCGGGAAGACCACGGTCGTGAAGATCCTGTCCACGCTGCTCAAGGCCGACGCGGGCACCGCCCGCGTCCACGGCTTCGACGTCGGCACGCGGCCGGCGGACGTGCGGGAGTCCATCAGCCTCACCGGCCAGTTCGCCGCCGTCGACGAGATCCTCACCGGCCGCGAGAACCTCGTGCTGGTCGCCCGGCTGCGGCACCTCAAGCAGGCCGGCAAGATCGCGGATGACCTGCTCGCGCGCTTCTCGCTGACCGAGGCGGCCGCGCGGAAGGTGTCGACCTACTCCGGCGGCATGCGCCGCCGCCTCGACATCGCGATGAGCCTGGTCGGGGACCCGCCGGTCATCTTCCTCGACGAGCCGACCACCGGGCTCGACCCGCAGGGCCGCATCGAGGTGTGGCAGTCGGTCAAGGAGCTCGCCGGCCGGGGCACGACGGTCCTGCTCACCACCCAGTACCTGGACGAGGCCGAACAGCTCGCCGACCGGATCGCGATCCTCCACGAGGGCCGCATCATCGTGAACGGCACCCTCAGCGAACTCAAGCAGCTGCTCCCGCCGGCCAAGGTCGAGTACGTCGAGAAGCAGCCCACCCTCGAGGACGTCTTCCTCGCCCTCGTCGGCGCCGGCTCGGACAAGTAAGGGGAACCGAGATGACCAGACACTTCTTCGGCGACACCGCCGTGCTGACCGGACGCTCGCTGCGCCACATCACCCGCAGCCTGGACACCATCATCACCACCACGATCATGCCGATCGCGTTCATGCTCCTGTTCGTGTACGTCTTCGGCGGCGCGATCAACTCGGGCGCCAAGTCCTATGTGGACTACCTGCTGCCCGGCATCCTGCTCATCACGATCGCCTCGGGCATCTCGTACACCGCGTTCCGGCTCTTCCTCGACATGCAGAGCGGCATCTTCGAGCGCTTCCAGTCCATGCCGATCGCCCGCTCGTCCGTGCTGTGGGCGCACGTGCTGACCTCGCTGGTCGCCAACCTCATCTCGGTCGTGGTCGTCGTGCTCGTCGCCCTCGTCATGGGCTTCCGCTCCGCCGCGGGGCTGCCGGCCTGGCTCGCGGTCGCCGGCATCCTGATCCTGTTCACCTTCACCCTGACCTGGATCGCCATCATCCCGGGCCTGGCCGCGAAGTCCGTGGACGGCGCGAGCGCGTTCTCGTACCCGCTCATCTTCCTGCCGTTCATCAGCTCGGCGTTCGTGCCGACGGCCACCATGCCGGGCCCGGTGCGCGCCTTCGCCGAACACCAGCCGGTGACCCTGATCGTGAACGCGATCCGCTCCCTGTTCACCGGGCAGCCGGCGGGCACGGGCATCTGGGGCGCGCTCGCCTGGTGCGTGGGCATCCTCGTGGTCGCGTACGCCTTCGCCATGTACACGTTCCGCCGCAAGATCTCCTAGCCGGACCGGCGCATCGGCCCGGGCCGCCTCAGGCCGCGGGTCCGAGGCCGTCGATGTCGACCGGCAGCCGGCGCGGGCCACGCAGGATCGGGTTGGGCCGGTACGGTGGCGGATCGGCGGCCAGGCGGGGTGCCCGCAGCCGGCGGGCGAGCGCGGTCAGCGCGATCTGGGCCTCGACCCGGGCCAGCGGAGCGCCGAAGCAGTAGTGGACGCCGTTGCCGAAGCCGAGGTGCTGGTTGTCGCGGCGGTCGGGGTCGAACCGGTCCGGGTCCGGG
Organism: Dactylosporangium sp. NPDC049140; assembly: GCF_040648435.1. Lineage (NCBI taxonomy): Bacteria > Bacillati > Actinomycetota > Actinomycetes > Micromonosporales > Micromonosporaceae > Dactylosporangium > Dactylosporangium sp. NPDC049140. Next base: position 10,811 of record NZ_JBEZDS010000030.1, read on the forward strand.
AAGCGGGCCGGGTCGCGATTGCCGGCGGCCAGCATCAGCGTGATCGGGGCGCCCTTCGGGATCGTCGTGCCGGCGACGCCGATGTCGGCGAGGACGGAGCGGCTGGTGATCATGTGCACGGGCGGCTCGTAGCGCAGCAACTCCTCGACCAGCCGGATGCTCAGTTCCGGTTCGCCGCGCAGCCGATCGAGCACCTCGGGCTCGCGCAGCAGGGTCAGCGTGCCGTTGGCGATGAGGTTGACGGTGGTCTCGTGGCCGGCGACCAGCAGCAGGACCGACGTGCTGATCAGGTCGTTGCGGGACATCGGCGCGTGCGGGCCGGTGTCGGTGAGCAGACCGGAGATCAGGTCATCCAACGGGTGGTGGGCGCGTTCGTCGATCAGTCCGGCCAGGTACGCGCCGAGTTCGGCCTGGACGCGGTTGCGCGTCTGCTGGCGCTCGGCGAACTCGCCGGTCGTGGGGTCGAACGTCGCGACGAACGCGTCGGCCCACCCGTGGAAGCGCGGCTGGTCCTCGAGCGGGACGCCGAGCAGCCGGCAGATCGCGGCTACCGGCAGCCGGTATGCGAAGTCCTCGACGATGTCGACACGGCCCCGCCCGTCCAGTTCGTCGATCAGGCGGTCGGTCGTCTCGGCCAGCCACGGGCGCATGCCGTCGACGCGGCCGGGCGAGCAGGGCGGCCCGAACGGCCGGTTGGCCAGCTCCCGGAGCCGGTCGTGTTCGGGTGGGTCGCGGCGGATGAAGTCCAGCGGCAGCCCCGGCGGAGAGTCCGGCGCCGGCTCGGCGGCGGGCGCCTGGTGGTTGCGGGGGTCGGAGCTGAGCCGCGGATCGTGCAGCAGCGCGACGATCTCGCGGTAGGTGCTGACGACATATGTGCCGTCGGGCTCGCGCGACACCGGGTTCTGTCGCAGCCGCGCGTACAGCGGGTAGGGATCGGCCCGGCTGCCGGGATCGAGAATCTGCTCGTAGATGGTGGCCTGCGCCATGTGGGCCTCCCGGTCATCGGTGGTGGACGAGTCCGGCGCGCAGCTCGCTGGGATCGTGCCCGGTGACCGTGACGGTCGCGTGCCGGCGCCGCGCCGCTTCGTCAGGCATCTCCGCCGGGACCGCCCGGGCGTCGGCCGGCTCGTCGACCCCGTGCAGCGCCGGCGGGAACGGCGCGCCGGCCTCGATCAGCGCCTGGTACGGGTCCAGCCACCGGGTCTGGTTGAAGGCGACGGCGGCGGTGAGGCGTCCCCGGAACCCGTAGGCGGCCACGAACCGGCCCTGCGCGATCGAGCCCTGGGCGATGACGACCTGATCGGCGAGGGTCGGCACGCCGACCGATTTGATGTTGGTGTCGAACTGCTCCGACCAGAACACCGGGACCGCCAGGTGCGGCCAGCGGCCGGTCGCCGGGCTGATCATGTTGTGCGCGGCGATCTGCGCCTGGGCCACCGCGTTGCCCCAGTGCTCCAGGGCCAGGAACTGGTAGTCGTACAGCGGATGCGGGAACCGCGCCACGTCGCCGGCTACGAACACGTCGTCGGTGACCACGCCGGCGGCGTCGAAGGCCCGGCAACCGGCGTCGCAGCCGACGCCCCAGCCCCCGACGGCCAGGCCGGAGCCCGCCAGCCATTCGGTGTTGCGGATCGCGCCCAGCGCCACCACCGCCACCTCGGCGTCGACGGTGTCGCCGTCGGACAGATGCGCGCGGCGCAAGCGCCCGGCGGTGTCTCCCTCGAGGCGCGTGACGGTCACACCGCAGCGCAGATCGACGCCGCGTTCGCGCTGCAGGCCCGCGGCGGCCTCGCCGACGATCCTGCCGAGCGCGCCGACCATGGGCGCGGGGCCCCGCTCGACGAGGGTCACCGCCAGGTCCCGATCGCGGCAGACGGAGGCGATCTCCGAGCCGGTGAAGCCGCCCCCGATGATCAGCACCCGGCCCGGGCGGGCGGCCAGACGGCGTTCCAGCCCGGCCGCGTCGTCGCGTGTCCGCACCGTGCACACGCCGTCGAGGGCGGCCTCGCCGGGATCGGACCACGGGCGGGCCCGGGTGCCGGTGGCGATGAGCAGCCGGTCGTAGCCGACCTCGCCGCCGTCGCCGAGCCGCACCCGCTTGGCGGCGGGGTCCATCCCGATCGCCGGCACGCCGAGCCGCCAGCTCACGTCCATCTCGTCGAGGAGCGGCAGCGCGGTATGGTCCGCCGGTACCCACCCGTCGAGAACCTGTTTGGACAGCGGCGGCCGGTCGTAGGGCCGGTAGGGCTCCTCTCCGATCATCGTGAGCTCGCCGGCGAAGCCCTCGCGGCGGAGGGTGACCGCGGCCGCGGCGCCGGCCAGCGACGCGCCGACGATCACGATCCGGCCCGAGCGCCGCAGCGCCTCGGTCGCGGCGTCACCCCCGCCCGGCGCCACGGGCCGCGGCGGCGTCATCCCCAGGTTCGTCGCGGACTGCGTGGCGGCCTCCCGGTCGTCGACGCGGTCGACGAGGATGGCCTGCACCGGGCAGGCCGCCGCGGCCTGCAGCACCCGCTCCCGCTGCTCGTCGGCGGGTGCCGGGTCGTACATCAGCGCCTCGGTGCCGCGCATCCGGAACACGTCGGGGGCGAGAAAGGCGCATTGCGCGTAGGACTGGCAACGCGTCAGGTTCACCACGACCTGCATTGCCGCACCTCCCGGAATCGGCCGATGGCAAGGCCTGCCCGGCCGCCGGCACAGCAAACCTCGCGAACGGGTCGTTGTCCGCAGCCGACCGGCCGGGCGCTTACGTCAGATGACCGCACCGGGCCGTCGCGGGCGGCAGGTGCGGTCATCTGACCAATGCGGAGCGCCCACCGGACGCCGCAGGCTTCTCGAAGGCGTTGGCCGACCGCCGGCGCCGGCCGAACGGAACCGGAGTCATGGAGGAAGCATGAGAGTCGTGATGATCGCGCCGCCCGGTGCGGGCAAGGGCACACAGGGCGCGCTGCTGGCCGCTCACCTGGGCGTGCCGCGGATCGTGACGGGCGAGCTGTTCCGAGACCACGTCGCGCGGCAGACGGCGCTCGGCCGTGCGGTGCGTGACCACATGGACCATGGGCGGCTCGTGCCCGACCACATCGTGCTGGACATGGTCGGCGATGCGCTCACCTCGGCCCGGGCCACCGGAGGCGGATACGTCCTCGACGGGGTCCCGCGCACGATGACCCAGGCGCGGGCCGTGCACACCATCGCCCGCCGGCTGGACATGACCACGGACGTGGCGTTGCACCTGGACATCGGCGACGACGAGGCGCGGCGACGGCTGCTGGCGCGGGCCGCGGCGGAGCGACGCCGCGACGACACGCCGGACGTCATCGACCGCCGGCTGCGGCTCTACCACCGGGCGACCGCACCGGTCCTGGGCTGGTACCGGCGGTTCGGAAATCTGGTATCCGTCGACGGTGCCCGCTCCGCCGACCGGGTGTGGGCGGCCGTTCAGGCCGCGATCGGTGTCCCGAACCAGAATCCCGACACCGTAGCGATCGCGGCCGACGTACTCTGAGCCGCGGTCATCGGGCCGGTCCGTGTTCGCTGCGGGCGAGGCTCTCCAGCGCGTCGCGCAGGGCCGCCCGCGACGAGATCCCGAGCTTCGGAAACAGCCGGTGCAGGTGCGCGCCGACCGTGCGATGGGACAGGAACATCCGTTCGCCGATCTGCTTGTTCGTCATGCCCGTGGCCGCGAGCTCGGCGATCTGCCGCTCCTGCGCGGTAAGCGTGGCCTGTCGGGGACCGGCCGGCGCGGTGGGGACCCCGGTGGCGCGCAGTTCGTGCCGGGCCCGCCGCGTCCACGGGTGCGCGCCGAGCCGCTCGAAACCGTCGACGGCCGCACGCAGGTGCAGCCGTGCGGTGGCCGTGTCGCGGGTGCGCCGCAGCCATTGCCCGTAGGCGAAGTGGATACGGGCCTGCTCCCATGGCCACCGCTCCGCCCCGGGCCGTGACAGCGCGGCTTCGAACCGTGCTCGGGTCGTACCGTCATCGGTGGCCAGCGCCGCCGCCCCGGCGGCGATGAGGGCCGTGCGCGGGGACGCCTGGGACAGCCCGGCCCGCTCGGCCTCCGCCACGTGGGTGCGGGCCTGTTCCGCCCGCCCGGAGTAGATGTCCGCCTCGACGAGGTCCAGGAGAACCCAGCGGGCGGGAATGCCGGTGCCGGGCACGTCCGGCCGGCTGATCCAACGGGCCTGGGCGTATGCGTCCTCGTAGTCGCCCTCGGCCAAGGATGCGATGACGCGCGCGTGCCGCGCGAACGCCTGCGTCATCCCCAGGCCCCGCGGCGCGGCCCAGGAGGTGACTTCGTCGGTGAGGGCGCTCGCGAGGCGCGCGTCGCCGCGGCCGGCCGCGATGAAGGCCAACCGGACCCGCAGCTGCGCCTTGAGCAGGTGGTAGCCGCAGGCCCGGGCCAAATCCAGGCCCTCGTGCGCCAGCGCCTCGGAGTCGTCCCAACGGCCGCAGTTGAAGGCGTCGGCGCTGAGCAGGAGCAGACCCGCGAGGACCGCGGCGACCGATCCGCCGTGGCGCTCCTCCTCGATCATGCGCCGGCACACATGGCGATAGTCGGACAGGACGTCGAGCCGCAGGGCGGCGAAGGCCAGCGGGATGAGCCAACGCGACGGCGTCTCCCCGGGAACGGCGGCGAAGGCCCGGTCGACGCCTTCGCGAACGGTCGAGAACGTCTGGGCCGGGTAGGTGAAGGCGTCGTAGCACAGCCGCAGCGGCGGCGCCGGAGCCGGGACGAGCCGGTCCAGCGCGTCGCGCAGCAGCTCCCAGAAGTCCGCCCGGGCCGCATAGATGCACACGAACAACAGCGCCGAGCGAAGATCGTCGATCCATCGGCTCGTTGCCCCGCCGGCGGCGTCCTCCAGCGCCCGCGACAGCAACCGGTGCGCGCCGTCGACGTCACCATCGGCGTTGAGCAGGTACACGGCCGTGGCCGCGGCGAACACCGAGCCGCTGCACGCGTCCGACTCCGACCGGGCCTCGTAGACCCGACGGGCCTCGGCCAGCATCTCGGGCACCCAGTCCAGCGGACCGGTGCTGCTGGCGAGAAACGCGGCCTCGATCAGCCGGCGGGCCCGGTCGCTCGCCCGGGGGCTCAGATCGGCCGCGCGCACCAGCGCGGTCACCGCAGCGACCGCCTTACCGCTGCGGAACTCGGACAGGAACGCCTGCTCCAGCCCGTTGGCCGCCGACTCGTCCGGGCCCGGCGCCGCCTCGGCCAAGTGCCACGCCCGGCGGCTGGCGTCGGCGGCCCGTGCGGCCAGCGCCCGGTGGGCGTCCCGGCGATCGGCGGGCGAGGACATCTGCACGACGGCCGAACGCACGATCGGAGGGCGGAACGAAAGCCGCCCGACCGGGTCCGCGACGAGGAGGCCGGCCCGTCGTGCCGATGCGACGTCGTCGAAGTCGGCGCCGCCCGGCGCGGCGTCCAGCAGTTCGGCCGAGCCCGCGCCGGCCCCGAGCGCGGCCAGCAACAGCAGGCGCCGGGCGTGTGCGGCCAGCCGCTCGAGGCTCGGGGCGAAGGCCGATTCCAGCCTCGCCGTCAGCGGCAGGAACGTCGGCGGTGGTTCCTGGGCGCGCCGCTGCGGGGCGGTCAGCGCCATCGGCAGCTCGGTCAGCGCGAGCGGGTTGCCGGCCGCCTCGTCCAGCAGCCGCCGCCGCACCTGCGGCGCCAGCTCGGGGTGGCGGGCGTCGAGCAGGGCCGCCGCCGCCGGCCCGGCCAGCGGTCCGATCTCGCGTTCCGGCAGACCGGCCCCGTCGAAGGGCGCCGCGTCCCCGGTTCGAACTGCGGCCACGAACGCGATCCGGGTGCCGGCCAGGCGACGGGCGATGAAGCCGAACGCCCGGGCGCTGGCGGCGTCGAGCCACGCCACATCATCGACCACGAGCAGCAGGGGGCGTTCGGCGGCCACGTCGTCGAGCAGGTCCAGCAGGGCGGACGAGACCGCCAGCGGGTCCGGCGAGCCGGTGCGGGACGGATCGAGGACCCGGCGAAGGACGTCGTTCCGGTCGCCGGACGACCGGGCGATGCGCCCGCGCAGCGGATAGAGCAGTTGGTGTACCGCCGAGAAGTCCACATCGGCCTCCGAGGGCGCCCCGCCGGCCCGCAACACCCGAATCCCGGCCGCCTCGGCGCGCACCGCCGCGGCGCTCAGCAACGCCGTTTTGCCGATTCCCGGCTCGCCCCGCCACAGCAGGCCCGGCACCGCCGGCATGGGGGCAGCCGGCAACATCGCGATCTGGTCCAGCTCGTCCGTGCGACCCAGCAGCTCGACCATGGCCTGTGGTCCCACTGGCCACCCGCCCGATGCAGCGCGAACACCCACGGCATTCGCGGCGAGAAAGGAATCCGGTCCCCTGAAGCGTACCGCCGGCCGACCTTGCGCCGAGGAGGACGGTCACGGACCGAGCGCGTCCCGGACCGCCGCGGCCGGGGCGGTCAGCGAGCCGTGCACGAGGTCGGTGCGGTGCACCAGGCGGGGCTCGACGACCGGCACGCCGCGCACCCCCGCGGTCAGGGCCGACGGCGGCAGCAGCGCCAGTCCCGCCCCCGCGCCGATCAACGACAAGAACACCGCGGCATCGGTACCAGGATAAGCCAACCCGCCCCGGAAGCCCTCCGCCCGCGCCAGGGCCCGCAGCTGGGTCAGCGGCGTGGCGACCTCGGGCGCGTCCAGCCACACCGCGTCGGCCAGGTCCGCCAGGCGCAGCCCGCGCCGGCCCGCGAGGGGGTGCCCGGCCGGCAGCGCGACGACGGCCGGGCGCTCGGCCACCGGCACGGTCGACAGCTGGCCCGCGTCGGGCAGCGGCAGCGGGTCGCTCGGCGCGGCCACGCCGTCGACCAGCCCGAGGTCCAGCTCGCCCACGGCCACCCCGGTCGCGACCGCGCCCGCGCCCGCGATGCGCAGCGTGAAGGTGACCCGCGGCATGGACCGCTGCACGCCGACGAGCGCGGCGGTGTCCACTCCGGACAGTGGGGTCGCGCCGAGTACCACCGACGCCGGCGGCGGGCCGGACAACCGCACGACGTCGGCCCGGGCCGCGGCCAGGCGCAGCAGGATCGGGCCGGTGTGCTCCAGCAGGCGGGCGCCGGCGTCGGTGAGCGCGACCGGGCGGCGGCGCAGCAGCGGCGCGCCGACGTCCTGCTCGAGCGCGGCGATGTGCTGGGAGACCGCGGACTGGGTGTAGCCGAGCTCGTCCGCGGCCGCGGAGAACGAGCCGAGCCGGGCGACGGCGGCGAAGGTGCGCAGCAGGTGCGGGTCCACGACATCATGATTCCTTATATCGGTACCGCAAACAGTCGTTGGACTTATCTCGCCGGCGGGTCGACGCTGATTCGTATGACGACGACCCGTACCGCCCGCGTCGCGCTGGTCGGCGACCGCTCGGCGCACGTCCGCTCCCACACCCGCATCCCGGGCCTGCTCGAGGTGCTCCGCGAGCAGCACGGCCTCGCCCTGGACGCGTACTGGATCCCCTCCGAGGAGGTCGACGAGGCGAGCCTGGCCGGGTTCGACGGGATCTGGCTGATCCCGGGCTCGCCGTACCGCTCCGAGTCCGGCGCGCTCGCGGCCGTGCGCGCGGCCCGGGAGTACCGCATCGCCTTTCTCGGCACCTGCGGCGGCTTCCAGCACCTCATGCTCGAGGTCGCCCGCGACCTGGCCGGGCTGGCCGACGTCGTGCACGCCGAGAGCGACCCGGACGGCGGGCCGCAGCTCATCGTGCCGCTCGTGTGCTCGCTGGTCGGGCACGAGGGCGCGGTACGACTGCGCCGCGGCAGCCTTGCCGAGCGCATCTTCGGCGTCGAGCGCTCGGTGGAGCGCTACCACTGCGCGTACGGCCTCGACCCCGCCTACCTGCCGGCCCTGGAGGCGCACGGGCTGCGCTTCACGGGCCACGACGACGACGGCGCGGTACGCGTGGCCGAGCTCGAGGGCCACCCGTTCATGCTGGGCACGCTGTTCCAGCCGGAGCTGGCCGGCGACGGCAGCCGGGTGCACGCGGTGATCCGCGCGTTCGCCGAGGCCGCGGTGGCGGTGGGCGCGGCCCGGGAGACGAGCCCGGCCTGACCGGCGCGTGCGACGAGGCCGCGGCGGCCGTGGGCGACGAGCCCGGCCTGACCGGCGCTCAGCGGCGCCGCAGGCTCCAGCCGAAGCGGCCCGCGCACACGACCGCACCGGTGCCGTCGTGGATCTCGGCCTCGGTGCCCACCCGGGCCTTCGCGGCCCGGCCGGCGTAGAGCGCCCGCACGGCGGCGAGCGCCTCGTCCTCCAGGCGGCACGAGGCCACCAGGCGGCCCCGGGCCGGGGCGAGGAAGCGCAACTCGGCGGCGGCGCCCAGCGGTACCACGCCGGCGAAGCCGTCCGGGTCCTCGACGGCCGCGACGAGCGCGGCGAGCCCGGCCGCGTCGACGAGCGTGATGAGGCCGCTGGAGTGCAGGGAGCCGATGACGTTGGTCAGCGCCTCGGGCACCTCCGCGGCGACCTCGGCCGCCCCGTCCGCGGCGCGCACGACCTCGAGGCCGAGCGTGACGTGCGCCGGGATCGGGCCGAGGAGCTGCCGGGCGAGGGCGGTCGCGTCCACGGCTAGGACTTCGGGACGTTGCTCAGCGCGGTGCGCCCGATCCGGGCCATGATCTCGTCCAGCTCCAATGCGCTGAAGCGTGCGTGGTTGTACCCGTGGAAGGTCAGCATGATGTACACGTCCTGCTGCAGGCACCACAGCTGCGCGTCGGCGTTCTCGCCCGCCGGGTCGACCTTGTGCCCGGCGACCGCGTGCTCGCCGCACTCGACCGGCAGGCGGGACAGCCCGCTCGTGGCGCCCTGCTGGGACTCGAACTTGGCCGGGGCGGACGAGCTGACCTCGACGTACAGCCGCAGCCGGCTCCCGCTCGCCTCCGGGCTGTGCGAGTCGTGCTGGAACGTGTAGTCGCAGATGCCCTCGTCGCCCTTCTGGGCCTTCTCCAGCGGGGCGCCGAGGTCGGTGCCGAACGCGTCCTTGTTCAGCAGCGCGCACGGGTCCTTGGGCTGGCGGTGCGACTGGTTCGAGGGCACCACGCCGCCGAGCCCGTTCTCCACCACGAACGCGGCCGCCGTCCCGCCGATCACGCACAGCGCCAGCAGGCCGCCGACGATGGCGAGGAGCACCCCGGTCCGCGGCTGGAACGGCGCGGGCGCCGCGGGCGCCTGATAGGCGGGCGGCTGACCGTAGCCCGGAGGCGGCTGACCGGGCGCCCCCGGATACGGCTGGGGCGGTGGCGCGGCCGGGTACGGCCCGGGCGGCGGTGGCGGCGCAGCAGAGTACGGCCCGGGCGGCTGCGCGGGGTACTGCTGGAACGGGTCGTACTGCGGCGACGTCACGAACGGCAGTATGGCAGGCCGCGCCCCCGCTCACGGGGGCACGGCTCAGAGGGCCGAGGCGACAAGCGCCAGCAGCGCGCGGTCGTGCCCGGGCGGGGCGATCAGCGCGATCCCGGCCGGCGGGTCGGCGCCCGTGGGCAGCGACACGCTCGGCAGGCCGTAGGCGCTCGCCGGCACCGAGCAGCGCAGGATGTCCCGCCGCCAGGCGTCGCGGCCGGCCAGGCCCAGGCCGCGCGCGTGGCCCGGGCCGCCCGCGGGCAGCACCAGCCAGGCGTCGTCGCCGAGCATCGCGAGCAGCTCGGCCCGGCCGGCGGCGAGGCGGGCCCGGGCCTCGGCCTCGTCCGCCGCGCTCACCCCGGCCCCGAAGCGGAAGCGGCCCTCGACGTCGGGGGCCAGCGCGCGCGGGTGCGCCTCGACCCACGCCCCGTGCGCCCGCCACGACTCGGCCGCCTGCACCCGCCGGAACGCCAGCAGCAGCGCGTCGGGATCGTCGAAGGTGGACAGTTCGGCCCCGGCCACGGGGACTCCGAGACGGGCGGCCGATTCCGCGGTACCGCCGACTGCCAGCAACCGCCGCGGAGGCGCAACGGGCCCCGGCGGCAGCAGCACCTCCCCCACCGCGGCGAGCGTCCCCGCGTCGCGGGTGATCCAGCCGACGGTGTCGAAGGAGGGCGCGAGCGGCAGGACGCCCTCGGTCGGCACGGCGCCGTGGGTGGGGCGCAGGCCGAACAGCCCGCAGCAGGAGGCCGGCACGCGGATCGAGCCGCTGGTGTCGGTGCCCAGCCCGATGTCGGCGTGCCCGGTCGCGACGGCCGAGGCCGGGCCGCTCGACGAGCCGCCGGTCACGAGGCCGGGCGCGGCCGGGTTCGGCGGGGCGCCGTAGTGGGCGTTCGCGCCCGAGAGCGAGTACGCGAACTCGTCGGTGTGCGCGATGCCCTGCACGACCGCGCCCGCGGCGCGCAGCCGAGCCACCGCCGGCGCGTCCTCGGCGGCGGGCAGCGCCGTCGCGAGCCAGTCGGGGTTGCCGGCCCCGGCGGCGAAGCCGGTGACGGCGAAGATGTCCTTGACCGCGAGCCGCATCCCGTCCAGCACGCCGTGCCCGGTGGCCGGGGCCAGCGGCATGCCCTTGACCCGCCACACGCTGGGGTCAGCTGTCACGTCGAGCAGAGTACTGCCTTTCACCAGGTTGGCGCGCCCATCCACGCGGCGGCGGCCAGGGCGGTCTGGCCCGCGGCGTTGGGGTGGAAGAAGTCCTGCGCGGTGACCATGTCGAGGGTGAAGCGCACGCGGTGCACGGCCCCGCCGTCGCCGCGGCACCGCGGCCCGTACGCGCGGCAGGCGGCGGCCAGCTGCTCGTTGTAGGCGTCGATGCGATCGGCGAAGGCGCGGCGCCGGGCGGTCACGTCCGGGGCCGTCGACGTGGGCTCGGCCAGCAGCGCCGGGCAGAGGCCGAAGTTCCACGCCTGCACCGCGACCTTGCTGGTGTGCCCGATCTCCCACAGCCGGTTGATGTCCGGGATGCTGGCCACCAGCACGCGGGCGTCCGGCGCCCCGTCGCGCAGCACCGCGAGGGCCCGGTCGACGTCCTGCCGGAACTCCTCGACCGGCGTCATGTCGGCGAGCCGGCCCCGGCAGGCGTCGTCGGCGCCGGCGAGGATCGTGACGTACCGCGGGGAGACCTTCACCGCCGCGGCGGCCTGCCCGGCCAGCGCGTCGGCCCGCGCGGCGGCCGCGGCGTAGTTGTGGTTGCCGCCCTTCAGGCCCGGGTTGTCCTTGAGCAGGCGCTTGTAGTGGCTGTTCACCTTGGTGCCGTCGCCGGTGGCCCAGGAGTTGCGCGGGCACGGGCTCGGCGCCAGGCACGAGGCGAACGCGTTGGAGATGGAGTCCCCGAGCGCGGCCATCGACGCGATGCCGCCGGAGGGGCGGCCCGACGCCCCCGGATCGGCCCCGGCCGCGCCGTCGCACGCGATGGCGAGCAGCGCCAGGCCGGCCAGCAGCAGAGTCCACCCGCGCCGCATTCTTGCGCTCCGTACTCCCATATTGACGATGAGCGACATTCTAGGGGGGAATAAGCCCGGCCGTCGCCGTGTTGACCTTGATCTGTGAGTGAAATTCCGCTTTCTGTGCTCGATGTCGCACCCGTCGCCGTCAACGGCTCGACCGGGGAGGCGCTGCGGAACACGACCGAGCTGGCCCGGCGCGTCGAGGCGCTCGGCTACCGGCGGTTCTGGGTCGCCGAGCACCACAACATGCCCGCCATCGCCAGCTCCTCGCCCGCCGTGCTGCTGGCCCACCTTGCCGCGGCGACGTCCACGATCCGGGTCGGGTCGGGCGGCGTGATGCTGCCCAACCACGCGCCGCTGGTGGTGGCCGAGCAGTTCGGCACCCTGGAGGCGCTGCACCCCGGCCGCGTCGACCTGGGCATCGGGCGGGCGCCGGGCACCGACCAGTACACGGCCCTCGCCCTGCGCCGCACCATGGAGGGGCTCTCGGCGGAGAACTTCCCCGAGGAGCTGCAGGATCTCATCGCCTACTTCGAGGGCGAGGCCCGCATCCTCGCCTCGCCCGGCAAGGGCTCGAAGCCCGACGTCTGGCTGCTCGGCTCGAGCGGCTTCAGCGCGCAGCTCGCGGGCGTGCTCGGGCTGCCGTTCGCGTTCGCGCACCACTTCAGCGCGCAGAACACGCTGCCCGCCCTGGGCCTGTACCGCCAGCACTTCCGCCCGTCGAAGTGGCTCGACGAGCCCTACGCGATGGTCGCGGTGAGCGCGATCGCGGCCGAGACCGACGAGGAGGCCGAGTTCCTCTCCGGCCCCAGCGCGCTGTCGTTCCTGCGGCTGCGCTCCGGCCGGCCGGAGGCGATGGCGACGCCGGAGGAGGCGGCGGCGTACGCGTACAGCGACCGGGAACGCGAGTTCGTGCTCTCCCGGCGCGAGGGCCAGGCGCTCGGCTCGCCCGCGACGGTCCGCCGCCAGCTCGGCGATCTGCTCGCGGCCACGCAGGCCGACGAGTTCATGCTGACCTGCATGGTCTACGACATCGAGGCCCGCGCCCGGTCCTTCGAGCTGATCCGCAAGGAGGTCGCGCCCGCGCTGACCAAGTAGCCCGGGCCCACCAAGTGGCGCGTTCTCGCGGTAGCGTCACCCGCGAACTTCGGCGAAGATGGCGGACGATCTTGCCGGTCGAGTGAGGGTGGGGGCGTGTGAACAAGACCTGGGTGCGGCTGCGGCCGGTGGTCGAGGGGGACCTGGCCATGTTCCGCCGGTTCGCGACCGAGCCGGGCCTCGCCGGGCCCGCCTGGAGCGGGTACAACGAGCCCAACGGGCCCGCCCGGCGGTTCGCGGTCGACGGCTACCTCGGCGCCGAGGACGGCCGGCTCATGGTCGAGGCGGACGAGACCGCGGCCGGGTTCGTGCAGTGGTTCGCGATCGGCTCCGGGATGGCGCAGTACTGGGGCATCGGCATCGTGCTGCTGCCCGAGTGGCGCGGCCGCGGGGTCGGCTGGCGGGCGCAGACGCTGCTGTGCGACTACCTGTTCGCGAGCACGCCGACGCAGCGGATCGAGGCGCGCATCCAGCCCGAGAACATCCCCGAGCAGAAGGCCCTGGAGAAGGTCGGGTTCCTCAGCGAGGGCATCCTGCGCGCAGCCGAGTTCCGCGACGGCGCGTGGCGCGACGTGCTGGTGTACGGCCGGGTGCGGGGCGACCGGTGATCTACAAGATCCTGCTCCCGGCGGAGTGGGCCGGCTGCGAGGGCGCCGAAGCCTTCGCGGGCTCCCCGCTCGACCTCGGCGACGGGTTCGTCCACCTGTCCACCGCCGCCCAGGTGCACCGCACCGCCACGCGGTTCTTCGCCGGCGTGCCCGCGCTCGTCGTGCTCTCGGTCGACCCGGAGGCCCTCGGCGACGCGCTCAAGTGGGAGACCAACGAGCACGGGACCTTTCCGCACCTGTACGCGCCGTTGCCGATGGCCGCCGTGACGAAGGTCCGGCACGTCACCGACGCCGCCGACCTGACCGCGCTGCCGGACTGATCCGCACGAAGTGTGGCGCGGTGGCCGCGCGGGTACGGTGTGCCCATGTCAGACGCGCCGCCGGTGTTGATCGTCATGGGAGTGGCCGGCACCGGGAAGACCACGGTGGGCGCGATGCTGGCGGGTCGCCTGCACTGGCTCTACGCCGAGGCCGACGACTTCCACCCGGCCGCCAACGTCGAGAAGATGGCGGCGGGCACCCCGCTCACCGACGCCGACCGCGAGCCCTGGCTGGCCGCGATCGGGCGCTGGATCGACGAGCGCGCCGCGGCCGGTGAGCCGGGCGTCGTCACGTGCTCCGGGCTCAAGCGCGCGTACCGCGACCGGCTCCGCCAGGGCCGCCCGCAGGTGCGTTTGGTGTTCCTCCAGGGTTCCCGCGAGCTGATCGCGCGACGGCTCGCGGCCCGGCACGGCCATTTCATGCGCGCGGAAATGCTCGACAGCCAGTTCGCCGACCTGGAGCCGCCGGAGCCGGACGAGGGCGTGACCGAGGTGTCGGTCGAGCCGCCGCCCAACGAGATCGTGGACGCGATCCTGCGCGCTTACCCCGACGTGTGAGCTGACCGCCGGGCCCAGCCGAAGGAGCCGCTTCGTCTCGCCCGAGCCGCCGGCGCGGCTGGTCGCCGAGTTCGCCCGCACCTCGGCCCGGTCCGCTCTCGCCGACTCCTCCGACGGCCTCGGCCGCTCCTCCGACGGCACCGCGGACCTCGACCGCTCCTCCGACGGCCTCGACCGCTCCTCCGGCCGCACCGCCGTTGAGGCCGCGGCCGACGGATCTCCCGCGGAAGGCGACGCCGAGGCGCCGGCGTCGGCCACCAGCCGCCCCGGGTTCGTGCTCACCCTCGTCACCGTGCTGCTGCCGGTCGCGCTGATGCTCGGCCGCGCCATCGCCGACATCGCCACCGACGACAAGAGCAACCCGTTCCGCAAGGTCTTCGACGCGATCGGCGACCCGTTCGTCGCCCTGCTCCTGGCCGTCCTGCTGGCCCTGTTCACCTTCGGCTACCTGCGCGGCTTCTCCCCGGCCCAGGTCGGCGACATGGTGTCGGGCAGCCTGCTGCCCATCGCCGGCATCGTGTTCATCATCGGCGCGGGCGGCGGCTTCAAGCAGGTCCTGGTGGCCATCGGCATCGGCGACGCGATCGGCAAGGCGGCCGCGGCCGGCGGCATCTCGGCGCTGCTGCTGGGCTGGCTGATCGCGGTCGGCATCCGGCTGGCGACGGGCTCGGCCACGGTCGCGACCGTGACGGCGGCCGGCCTGATGGCGCCGCTGCCGGCCCGGCTGCCGGGCACCAACACGGCGCGTCTGACCGTCTCACTCGAAGAGGGAGCCGCGGCCGCCGCCCTCGCGACGGCGGGCGCGGCGGCGCAGCTCGACCACGACCGAGTCGACCAGGGCGGTGGCGGCCAGGACCAACAGCAGCACGGCCAGGAAGGTGAAGCCGGCCGCCAGGGCCAGGGCGCCCAGCACCGCGCTGCTGAAGAAGCCGAACGCGGCCAGGAGGAGGCGGAGGTTCAGGGCGGAGTACGGGTGCCCGTGGGTACCGCGGGCGCCCCGGGGCTGGGCGCGCATCATACGTAACGCTTTGCCCGATCCGCCGGGTCCAAACACCGGGCGCCGATCGGGTACCCTACGGCCACATGGGGATGCTCGACCGGCTCCGCGGCACGCCGCAGGAGCGCTTCGCCCGCCGCGTGGTGACCGCGATGCGCGATGCCGGGGTGGCGTCGGCGCGGTACCTGCCCGACCAGTTCGCGATCGAGGTCCGCCGGGACTCGACCCAGGCCCAGCCGGCGATCGCTTACCTGGGCAACATCTTCCGCGAGTGCGAGCGCGCCGACCGGGCCGAGCGCCGCGAGCGCATCGCGTCGTTCCTCAGCGCCGTGGTCTTCAACCCGGGCGCCCCGACCAGCTGGGAGGAGGTCGCCCCGCTGCTGCGGCCCCTGCTGCGCACGGTCACGTTCGGCACCGGGATGCCCGCCTCCGCGCCGCGGCCCCTGCGCCGGCCGGCGTGGGCCTACCTGGCCGAGTTCGTGGTCGTCGACCAGCCGACCTCGGTGATGTACGTGACCGAGAAACAGGCCCACGAGTGGGGCGTCACCGAGAACACCGTCTTCGACCGGGCCCGGCGCAACATGGCGGCGATCGCGAAGGTCAGCGACGAGGTCTCCGACGCGCCCGGCCCGCGCACGCTGATCCGGATGGTCGAGGACGGCGACGCGTACTGGGCCTCGCACCTGTTCGTCGACGGCTGGCTGGCCGCCCAGCAGGCCCGGCTCGGCGGGCGCCCGCTCGCGTTCGTCGCCGACACGACCGGGATGCTGCTGGTCGGGCGGGGCGCCGAGGACACCCCGGAGAGCCTGGGCAAGGTGTTCGAGCTCGTCGAGCAGGAGTACCGGGACGCGGCCCGCCCGATCTCCCCGGTGGCGCTGACGGTCGACGGGACCGGCGCCGTCGTGCCCTTCCTGGTGCCGGCGGAGCACCCGATGTACACCATCACGCACCGCACCGAAGTGATCATTGCGGCGTCGGAGTATGCCGCTCAGGCCGCCCACCTCGAGTCCGACGCCTTCGTGGCCGCGTGCACCAGCGCGCAGCGCCCGGACGGGGCCGTCTTCACGGTGGCGAGCTGGGCCGAGGGCGTCGACACGCTGCTGCCGCGGGCCGACTACGTGGCGTTCCCGTCCGGCGGCGCCGACACGTTCTTCGTGGCGTGGGACGCCGTGGCCCGCGAGGTCGACCTGGAGCCGGAGCCGGACCTGGAGCCGGAGCGCTACCGCCTGCGCGAGTGGCCCCACCCCGGCGTCGTCGAGCGGCTACGCAAGGTCGCCACGCGGCCCTGAGCCTTCGAGCACCGCACGGAGCCGGGCGCGCACGGCCGGGTCCTTGGCGTCCGGGTGCGGCTCGGCGACGCGCTCGCCGTCGAAGAAGAGCCCGGAGCGCGTCTCGTCCAGAATGAGCCGCAGCGTCGCCGCGCCGCCCTCGTCGACGGTGGAGAAGGGCGTCTGGCCGTACTCCCGCACCATCTCGGTGTCCATGAACGTGGCCGGGTGCAGGCAGTTGGCGGTGATCCCGGTGCCGTCGAGCTCCGCGGCGAGGTCGAACGTCCACGCGGCGAGCGCGAGCTTGCTGCGCCGGTACGCGCGCACCCCGTCGTACCGCCGCTCCTGCTGCAGATCCCCGAAGTCGATCGGCTCCTGCCCGAGCGACCCGACGTTGACGACCCGCGCGGGCGCGTTACGCCGCAGCGTGGGCAGCAGCGCGCGGGTGAGGCGCACCGGGGCGAGCAGGTTGACGGCCCAGCGCAGCTCGTACCCGTCGGCGGAGACCTCGCGCGCGCCGCCCCGCTCCCCGAACCCGACCCCGGCGTTGTTGACGAGGTGCGTGAGCGCCCGGTCCTCGACCTGGCGCGCGAGCCGATCGACCGCGGCGAGCGACGCGAGGTCGGCGACGAACCCTTCCGCCTTGCCGCCGGCCGCCTCGACCTCGGCCACGCCGCGCTCGACCTTGTCGGGATCGCGCCCGTGCAACAGGACGGTGAGACCGGCCCGTCCGAGTCTGGGGGCGAGCCAGCGGCCGAGCCCGGACGTGGCGCCGGTGAGAAGAACTTCGCTCATGGGGGAAAGCCTGGCACGAAATGTCGGGCGCTGCCGCGCCGTGACATTTCGGATTTATACCTCGCTGGGCGAAAACACAGCAGGGCGGCACGAGGCCGCCCTGCTGTGGTGCCGAAGGAGCTAGTTGCCCGGGACCTGCAAGCCGCCCGTGCTGTCCGCGGCCTGGATGTCCAGGATGTCGACGTAGAAGCGCAGGTCGCCCTGCGGGTAGCCCTCGGCGTTGTTGTAGGCCTCCTTGACCGGGATGTCGAGGATGACCCGGCTGCCGACCTTCAGGCCCACCAGACCCCGGTCCCAGCCCTCGATGACCTGCGCCTGCTGGCCCTGCTCCAGCATGCCGACCTGCACCGGGAAGGTCTGCTTGTGCTGCCAGGACGA
Organism: Dactylosporangium sp. NPDC049140; assembly: GCF_040648435.1. Classification (NCBI taxonomy): domain Bacteria; kingdom Bacillati; phylum Actinomycetota; class Actinomycetes; order Micromonosporales; family Micromonosporaceae; genus Dactylosporangium; species Dactylosporangium sp. NPDC049140. The sequence continues at coordinate 28,192 of NZ_JBEZDS010000030.1, forward strand.
GTCGAAGACCTTGCCGTCCTTGTACGTCAGGCCGACGTAGTTGACCACGACGGTGTCGCCGGCCTTGACGGTCTTGCACTTGCCCTGGATCAGGGTCTTGACCTCGCGCACGCCGACGCTCTGTTCGGTGCCCGGCTCGGTCTTGGGCTCGTCGGCGAGGCGCTTGTCGAAGCCGCCGAGCAACGGCGGGTACGAACTCTGGTCCGGCTTCTTGCACTCGGTCTTCTGCTGCTCGGCGCGGTCGCCGAAGTACCACACGCCGGCGAACGCGCCGCCGATGGCCAGCAGGACGATCACGGTGCCGGCGATGGCCTGGCCGACGCGGCGGCGGCGGGCGGCCCGGGCCGCGGCCACACGGGCGGCGGCGCGCTTCTCGGCCCTCGTCAGAGGCGCCGGGCCCTTCTTCTTGGCCGGCTTCTCCTCATCTTCGTCGGCCTCCGAGTCGGATTCATCCGCCGAGTCCGATTTGTCGGACGAATCCGAAGATTCCGAGTCATCCGACGCAACCGAATCGTCCGAATCAGCCGAATCGTCCGAGGCCGAAGCGTCAACATCGTCCGAGGCCGAAGCGTCAACGGCATCGACCGAAGTCGAAGCCGACTCATCGGCGATCGTCGAGTCCGAATCCGGATCCTCGACGGTCGACTCCTCCGGCTCGACCGCTTTCGGCGGGGTGGCCTTGGTCGACCTTGCTGGGCGGCGGTTCCTGCCCCGATCGCTCACGATTCGTCGACTCCCCTGGTGGACGGCCCCGCACACAGACGGACCTGAGTTTCGTTCGGCAGAGCTTCCCATACCACACGCCTCGCGGCACGCACCGGGGTAGGCCGTGGTATGGCCTAAGGTCGGTCGTATGGGCAACGCTACGGGCGTCGAGATTACCGGACCGCTCGGCGAAAGCTTCGCTGAGATCCTTACCGAAGAGGCTCTGAGTTTCCTGGCAGATTTGCACCGCCGCTTCGACGCGCGCCGGCTGGAACTGCTGGCCCTGCGCAAGGAGCGCGAGGCCGTGCTGCAGGACGGCGGCACGCTGGGTTTCCTGCCCGAGACGAGCGACGTGCGCGAGGGCGACTGGCGCGTGGCCGAACCGGCACCGGGCCTGGAGGACCGCCGGGTCGAGATCACCGGGCCGACCGACGCGAAAATGAGCATCAACGCGCTCAACTCCGGGGCGCGGGTGTGGCTGGCCGACCACGAGGACGCCAACACGCCTCTGTGGGAGAACGTCGTCCAGGGCCAGCTCAACCTGCGTGACGCGGTGGCCGGCACGCTGGCGTACACGTCGCCGGAGGGCAAGGCGTACCGGCTGACGGACGGCCCCCGGCCGACCATCGTGGTGCGACCGCGCGGCTGGCACCTGCCCGAGAAGCACATCCTGGTCGACGGGCAGCGGACCTCGGGCTCGCTTACCGACTTCGGCCTGTACTTCTTCCACAACCACCTCGCCACCCGGCCGTACTTCTACCTGCCCAAGATGGAGTCGCACCTCGAGGCCCGGCTCTGGAACGAGGTCTTCGCCTTCGCCGAGGAGCGCTTCGGCCGCCCGATTGGCACGATCCGCGCCACCGTGCTCATCGAGACCTTCCCGGCCGCGTTCGAGATGGAGGAGATCCTCTACGAGCTGCGCGAGCACTCGGCCGGGCTCAACGCCGGCCGCTGGGACTACATGTTCAGCGTCATCAAGAAGTTCCGCACCCGCGGCCGCGACTTCCTGCTGCCCGACCGCAACTCGGTGACGATGACGGTGCCCTTCATGCGCGCGTACACGGAGCTGCTCGTGCGCACCTGTCACAAACGCGGCGCCCACGCGATCGGCGGCATGGCGGCCTTCATCCCGAGCCGTCGCGACGCGGCCGTCAACCAGGCCGCGTTCGAGAAAGTTTCCGCGGACAAGACCCGCGAGGCCGGCGACGGCTTCGACGGCTCTTGGGTCGCGCACCCCGATCTCGTCCCGGTCTGCCGGGAAATCTTCGACGGCGTCCTGCGCGACCGCCCGAACCAGCTGGAGCGGCTCCGCGAGGACGTCGACGTCGCCGCGGCCGATCTGCTCAACGTCGCGGCCACGCCCGGGCGCCGCACCGAGGCCGGGCTGCGCGGGGCGGTGAGCGTCGGCGTGCAGTACCTCGACGCGTGGCTGCGCGGCAGCGGCGCGGTCGCGATCAACAACCTCATGGAGGACGCCGCGACCGCCGAGATCTCGCGCTCGCAGGTGTGGCAGTGGCTGCACAACGGCGTCGAGCTCGACGACACCGGGGAGAAGGTGACCCGCGAACTGGTCGAGCGCGTGGCCACCGAGGAACTGGCCGAGCTGGGCGGCGACCTGTCCGCCGCACGTGATTTGTTCATGGAGGTGGCCGTGGCCGACGAATTTGTGGACTTCCTGACGATTCCGGCGTACGAACGGATGCCATGAGCGTCGCAGCGCTCGCCGCCGCCGTCAGCAGCGTCCTCAACCCGGACCAGATCATCACGGATCGGGCCCGGCTGCGAACGTACGAGTGCGACGGCCTGGCGCACTACCGGGTCGTGCCCGGCATCGTGCTGCTGCCCCGCACCGCCGAGGAGTGCGCCGCCGTGGTCCGGGCCTGCGTCGAACACCGAACGCCGTTCGTGGCCCGCGGCTCCGGCACCGGCCTGTCCGGCGGCGCGCTCCCCCATGCCGACGGCGCCCTGATCGTCACCTCCCAGCTGCGCGCCATCCGCGAGGTCGCGCCGCAGGACGAGCGGGCCGTGCTCGAGCCCGGCGTGATCAACCTGCAGGTCTCCAAGGCGGCCGGCCCGCACGGGTATTACTACGCCCCCGACCCGTCCAGCCAGCAGATCTGCTCGATCGGCGGCAACGTGGCGGAGAACTCCGGCGGGGCGCACTGCCTGAAGTACGGCTTCACGGCCAACCACGTGACCGGCGTGCAGATCGTGACGCCCGACGGTGACCTGGTGCGGCTGGGCGGGCGGGCCCCCGACGCGCCCGGCTACGACCTGCTCGGGGCGTTCGTCGGCTCCGAGGGGACGCTCGGGATCGCGACCGAGGTGACGGTACGGCTGGTGCGCCTGCCGGAGACCGTGCGCACCCTGCTGGCGGCGTTCGCCGGCCCCGACGACGCCGGCGCGGCGACCTCGGCGATCATCGCGGCCGGGGTGGTACCCGCGGCCGTGGAGATGATGGACGCGCTCGCGATCGAGGCGGCCGAGGCCGCGGTGCACTGCGGCTACCCGGGCGGGGCGGGCGCGGTGCTCATCGTCGAGCTCGACGGGCCCGCGGCCGAGGTCGAGGCCCAGTTCGCCGCCGTCGAGGGGTTCTGTCGCGCGCACGGCGCCTTCGAGATCCGCATCGCCGCCGACGACGCCGAGCGGGCGCTGTTCTGGAAGGGTCGCAAGTCCGCGTTCGCCGCGGTCGGGCGCATCTCCCCCGACTACATCGTGCAGGACGGGGTCATCCCCCGCACCGCGCTGCCGCAGGTGCTCACGCGCATCGGCGAGCTCGCGCGGGAGCACGGCGTGCGGGTCGCGAACGTCTTCCACGCCGGCGACGGCAACCTGCACCCGCTCGTGCTCTTCGACGAGGCGGTGGAGGGGCAGGCCGAGCGGGCCGAGACGGTGTCGGGGGCGATCCTCGACATCTGCGTGGAGCACGGCGGGTCGATCACCGGCGAGCACGGCGTGGGCGTGGACAAGGCGAAGTACCTTCCGCGGATGTACACCGAAGCCGACCTCGACACCATGCAGCTGCTGCGATGCGCGTTCGACCCGCGGGGCCTGGCCAATCCGGGCAAGGTGTTCCCGACCCCGCGGCTGTGCGGCGAGGTGCCCGGCCGGCACAAGGGTCCGAATCCCTGGCACGACGCGGGCGTGGAGGTGTTCTGACGATGACGGTCGTCGATGGGATCGCAGGGGTGCCCACCTCGGCGGTCGCCGCGCCCGCCTCGACCGCCGAGGTGGCCGAGGTCGTGCGCGGCGCCGCCGCCGACGGGCTCGCGCTCGTGGTGCGCGGGGCGGGCACGCGGCAGGACTGGGCGCTGCCGCCGCAGCGGCTCGACCTGATCGTGGCGATGCACGGGGTGTGCGGGCTCGTCGAGCACGCGGCCGGCGACCTCGTGGCGATCGTGCGCGCGGGGACGCCGCTGCGCGAGCTGCAGGAGGCGCTGCGCCCTTCCGGGCAGCAGCTGGCCCTGGACGAGCCGCTGCCGGGCGCGACGGTCGGCGGCACCGTCGCGGTAAACGCGTCCGGGCCGCGCCGCATGCTCTACGGCACCGTCCGCGACCTGCTCATCGGGGTCACCGTGGTGCGCGCCGACGGGGTCGTGGCCCGGGCCGGGGGCAAGGTCGTCAAGAACGTCGCCGGGTACGACCTCGGCAAGCTCGTCGCCGGCTCGTACGGCACCCTCGGCGTCATCACCGAATGCGCCTTCCGCCTGCACCCGCTGCCGGCCGCGGCCCGCTACGTCTCGGCCCGCGCGGACGGCCCCGACGAGGCCGGCCGGGCGGTGGCGTCCGTGCTCGCCGCGCAGGTGGTGCCGAGCGCGCTGGAGGTCGACATGACCGCCGGGGACGGGCCGCTCACGGTGACCGCGCTGGTCGAGGGGGTGCCGGCGGGCGTCGAGCGGCGCGCCGCCGACCTGGGGAAGCTCCTCGGCGACGACACCGAGCAGGGCGAGTCGCCGCCGCCGTCCTGGGGCGCCTACCCATGGGCGACCGGCGACGTCGGGATCAAGCTCACCTGCGCGCTGTCCCGGGTGCCGTACCTGCTCACCGCGGCCGGCGTCACCGCGCGCCTGCACGACGTGCCGCTGCGCGTGCGCGGCTCGGCCGGCACCGGCGTGCTCTACGCGGGCCTGCCCGGCCGCACCGACCCCGGCGTCGTGGCCGGGGTGATAAGCGACCTGCGCGCGGCCACCCGGGCCGGGGCCGGGCACTGTGTGGTGCTGACCGCCCCGCCGCCGGTACGCGCGCGGGTCGACGTCTGGGGCCACGTCGACGGCCTCGACCTCATGCGCCGGGTCAAGGAGCAGTTCGACCCGGCGGGCACGCTCGCACCCGGCCGCTTCGTCGGAGGCATCTGATGGCGGACCGGCGCGAGCTCATCGGCGACTGCGTGCACTGCGGGTTCTGCCTGCCGACGTGCCCGACGTACGTGCTGTGGGGCGAGGAGATGGACTCGCCGCGCGGACGGATCCAGCTGATGCTGCAGCAGAGCGAGGGCGAGCCGCTGACGCCCGCGATGGCCGGCCACTTCGACGCGTGCCTCGGCTGCATGGCGTGCGTGACCGCGTGCCCGTCCGGCGTGCGCTACGACGAGCTGATCACCGAGACCCGCGCGATGGTCGAGCAGGTGCGCCCGCCCGCCGGCCGGGCCCTGCGCGCGGCCGTGTTCGCGCTGTTCCCGTACCGCCGCCGGCTCGCTCTGGCGAAGGCGCCGCTGCGGGGGTACCGCATGATCGGCACCCCCTTCCGCGACCGCCTCCCGGCCACCCTGCGCACGCTGCTCGACCTGGCCCCGCCGGGCGTCCGCACCGCCCGGCTCCCGGCCGTCGTCCCCGCACTCGGGCGCCGCCGCGCCCGCGTCGGCATGCTCACCGGCTGCGTCCAGCAGGCCTTCTTCCCCGGCGTCAACGCCGCCACGGCCCGGGTGCTGGCCGCCGAGGGCTGCGAGGTCGTCATCCCACCCGAGCAGGGCTGCTGCGGCGCGCTGAGCCGGCACAGCGGCCGGGCCGAGGAGGCGGACCGCTTCGCCGCAGGCCTCGAGCGCGCGTTCGCCGACGTCGACGCGCTGGTCGTGAACGCGGCCGGGTGCGGCTCGGCGCTGAAGGAGTCCGGGCCGCTGGCCGCGCGGACCCGGGACCTGTCGGAGTTCCTGGTCGAGCTGGGCCCGGTCGCGCCCCGGCTCCCGGTGCCGGTGACCGCGGCGTACCACGACGCCTGCCACCTGGGCCACGCGCAGGGCGTGCGGGCCCAGCCGCGGGCGCTGCTGCGGGCCATCCCGGGCCTGGAGCTGCGCGAGATCGCGGACGCCGAGATCTGCTGCGGCTCGGCCGGGATCTGGAACGTGCTGAACCCGGGCCCGGCCGCGGAGCTGGGCGACCGCAAGGCGCGCGATGTGCTCGCGACGGGCGCGTCACTGCTGGTCACCGCGAACCCGGGCTGCCTGATGCAGATTGCGGCGGCGGTACAGCGGGCCGGCACCACGATCCGCCTGGCCCACACGGCCGAGGTCCTCGACGCCTCAATCCGCGGCGTCCGCCCCTGAGCGCAGGGCGTTCATCCGCGCCTGGATCTGCAGCCAGGCCGGGTCCTGCTCGCCCGCCTCCAGCACCGTCTCCAGGTCCCCCGGCCCCCACGTGCGCTCGCCGTCGGTCAGCTCGAACTCCTCCTCGAGCTCGGCGTCCTCGGGCACCTCCTCGGTGGACGCCAGGAACGCGCGCACCGTCTCCGGGTCCGCGGCCGGCGGGGCCTGCGTGGCCGGGAGGAGTACCAGCTCGCCCCCGGCCCCGGCGACGACGATCTCCCCGGTGGCCGTGGCCGCGAGCGCGGTCACGGGCCCGGTGCAGCGGGAGTCGAGGCCGGACGGGGTGCCGACGAACAGGTCGGGCGCGAAGGCGACGTTGTGCCGCGACCAGCCCTCGTCCCACCGGCCCAGCACGGTCTGCAGCACGCGGCGCAGGGACGGGAACTCGTACACGTAGAGCGTGTGCGCGTAGGCGTTGCCGCGCACGGCGAAGTACCGCCCGTCCGGGCTGAACAGCGGCGCCGTGTACCCGTCGACCTCGATGATCAGGGCCCGGCGCAGCAGGCGCACCCGCGCCCCGTCGGTGCGCCCGAAGACGACGAGGGTCGCGCCCTGGTCGCTGCGCAGCGTCGCGAAGAGCCCGCCCGCGGGGTGCACGACGACGCCGGTGTCCCAGTCCGGGCCGTCGCCCCGGGTGCCGTCGCCGAGGTCGATGACGTCGGCGAGGTCGTGGCCCTCGCCCTTGGCCGCCGAGGGCCGCGCCAGCAGCGTCCGCCCGCCGGGGCCGAGCCCGATCGCGCGGTAGGGGTGCTCCAGCACCGGCTCGATCCCGCCGCCGGGGCTCCAGGATCTGACGCCGGCGTCGGTGGCCACGAACAGCCGCGGCTCCTGCGGGTGCCAGACCGGCGAGCGGGCGCCCTCCCCGAGGGTCGCGAGCTCGCGCAGCTCGCCGTCCCAGACGTGTACCGCCGGCAGTTCCGGCTCCACGCCCGCGATGAGGGGCAGCCGGGGGTGACACAGAAGTTGCTCGATGACCACGACGGGACGGTATCGGATCGAGGACTGACCCGGGCCGCCGAGGGCCCGCGGTGCGTGAGCGCGGGCATGGAGACGAACCTGGTGGACTGCCCCGAGTGCGGGCTGCCCGCGACCCGCCGCGAGGGCGGGCGCCTGCCGAGCACGGGCGGTCCGGTCGAGCACGTACACGTGCGGTGCGTGATCGGGCACCGCTTCTTCGGCCCGTCGGACATGCTGCACCGCCGCCGGCACCGATGACACGGCAACGCCGGGGCCCCCGTGGGGCGGGCCCCGGCGGATGGCCGATCAGTTCGGGCGCAGCGGGCGGCCCTGGCCGTCGACGGGGCGACCGGCGAGCATCATGATGCCGTCGATGATGAACCACAGCCACAGGCCGCCGGTGATCACCCACGGGATCAGGAACAGGAAGAACCCGCAGATGAAGGCGACCCAGCCGACGGCGAAGCTCAGCACGAGCTGGGTGACACCGAGCGCGATGTTGCCCGCGTAGAGCCGGCCGATGCCGCCGACCGCGAAGATCAGGCCCGGCAGCAGCTGGAGCAGGCCCGCGGCAAGCTTGCTCTTGTCGGAGTAGGGCTGGCCGGTCAGCGGGTCGTAGGCCTGCACGGCGACCGGGTAGCCCGCGGGCTGGCCGTACGCGGGCTGCGCGTAGGCGGCCTGGCCATACGGGTCGTAGGCGCCGCCCGAGGCCGGGGCGCCCGAGACCGGCGGCAGCTGGTAGGCGGTGCCGTAGGGCTGGCCCGAGGCCGGCACGCCCGACGCCGGTGGCGCGGACATGGGCGGCGGGAGGGCGGGCTGGGCGTACGGGTCGGGCTGGCCGTAGGGCACCGGCTGCTGCCCGTACGGCACGGGCTGCTGCCCGTACGGCGGGGGCTGCTGCCCGTACGGCGGGGGCTGCTGCCCGTACGGTGACGGCTGTCCGTACGGATCCGGCTGCCCATACGGATTGGGACTTCCATACGGTGGCTGCGTCATGACGTGCAGGCTACATCGAGGCCGCGACACTTATCGCCCCCGGATCGGCTGTGACGCGGTCGACGGTTCGCACGACTTCCGGCGTGCACCCGCCAGGCAAAAGAATGACCTTCATGGACTTCGACGGCCGGCGCCCGGTGCGCACCATCGTGCACCTTCTCGCGCCCGGCAAGTGGCGATTACTCCTGGCCACGCTCGCGTTCGCCGTCAAGGACAGCCCGATCTGGCTGCTGCCCCTGCTCACCGCCAACATCATCGACGTCGTCGTGCAGCACCGCCCGATCGCGCAGCTGTGGCTCAACGCCGCCGTGCTCGCCGTGATCCTGCTGCAGAACGTCCCGATGCACATGTTGTGGGTGCGCCAGATGAGCCTGATCGTCCGGCACCTCGGCACCGACCTGCGCTCCGAGCTGGCCGGGCGGCTGCAGCAGCTGTCGATCGCGTTCCACGCCCGCGCGGGCGCGAGCCTGCTGCAGACCAAGCTGGTCCGCGACGTGGAGAACGTCGAGCTGATGCTGCAGCAGGTCGCGGCCTCCGGTACCTCCGCCGTGCTGACGCTGCTGGGCGCACTCACGCTCACCGCGATGCGGGTGCCGCAGTTCGTGCCGCTGTTCCTGCTGGTCGTGCCGTGCACCGCGGCGCTGGTGGCGATGGTGCGCCGCCGCTCCGGGGCGCGCAACGCGGAGTTCCGCCGGCGGGTCGAGGAGCTCTCCGCGCGCGTGGACGAGATGGCCCACCTGATGCCGATCACCCGCGCGCACGCGCTGGAGCAGGAGGCCGTGCACCGGCTGCGCGGCACCGTCGAGGACGTCCGCACCGCGGGCCTGCGCCTGGACATGGTCAACGGGCGGTTCGGGGCGATGTCGTGGGTGACGTACCAGCTGCTCGGCGCGGCCTGCCTGATCGGCGCCGGCTGGGCCGCGTGGACGGGCGTCGCCCCGGTAAGCGCGGGCGACGTGGTGCTGCTGAGCACGTACTTCGCGGTGCTCACCAGCTCCGTGATCGGGCTGTTCGGCCTGGCCCCGATCGTGACGAAGGGGCTGGAGTCGATCCGCTCGATCGGCGAGGTGCTCTCCGCGCCCGACCTCGAGCGCAACGAGGGCAAGCGGCGCGTCGCGGCCGTGCACGGCGAGATCGCGCTGGAGGGGGTCGGGTACCGCTATCCGGAGGCCTCCGCCCCGGCGGTGACCGGCATCGACCTGGCCGTGGCGGCCGGCGAGACGATCGCGTTCGTCGGGCCGTCCGGCTCGGGCAAGTCGACAATGCTGAACCTCCTGATCGGGTTCATCCGGCCGAGTGAGGGCCGGGTCCGCCTCGACGGGCGCGACATGGAGGAGATCGACCTGCGGTCCTATCGGAAGTTCGTTTCGGTGGTACCGCAGGAGCCCGTGCTGTTCGACGGGACGGTCTGGGAGAACGTGACGTACGGCAGCAAGGGCCTCGGCGAGGAGACCGTCACCCGGGCCCTGCGCGACGCCAACGCGCTCGGCTTCGTGGAGGACCTCCCGCACGGGTGGGACACGATGGTCGGCGAGCGCGGCGCCCTGCTCTCCGGCGGGCAGCGGCAGCGGCTGGCGATCGCCCGCGCGCTCGTGCGCGACCCGCGGGTACTGCTGCTGGACGAGGCGACCTCGGCCCTCGACAGCGAGTCGGAGGCCCTGGTGCAGGAGGCCCTGGCCCGGCTCATGCGCGGGCGCACCACGTTCGTGGTCGCGCACCGGCTGGCCACGATCCGCAACGCCGACCGGATCGCGGTGCTCGCCGGCGGGCGGCTGACGGAGCTCGGTACCCACGCGGAACTGCTCGCCGCGGGCGGACTCTTCGCGCGGCTGCACGGGCTGCAGTCCGTGTAAGGCGGGTCGCTCACGACTCCCGCTGCGGCACCGCGACCAACATGGCCACCAGGATCGCGGCGCACATCGCGAACACGGCGAGCCCGGCCGTCACGGGCACGTACCACCGGGGCGCGAGCGCGGCGACGTCCGCCCCGATCTCCATCGAGCCGGCGCCGGCGCCGGCGATCCGCGGCGCGAGGATCGTGCCACCGCCGAACACGGCCGGGGCGAGCCCGGCGACGAGCAGCGCGCACGTGATCCAGGCGGGGCCGCGCCGGCCGAAGCGCAGCCGGTCGGCCGCGTAGAGGCAGCACCCGGCCGCGGCCACGGCGAGCCCGACCCCGACGAGCACGGCGGTGTGCCCGCGGGTGGCGCCGCCGTCGCCGTAGGCCAGCTCGTACGCCGCCGCGATGCTCCCCCACGCCACAACGCCGGCCAGTCCCCCGAAGAGCGCCGCGAACCCGGCCGCGAGCAGCAGCACCCGCGCCGCCTTCCGTGAGGCCTCCACGGTCGCATCTTCGCAGAGGCCCCACGCCGGCCGTCAATGCGCGGCGGCCATGCGCCCCCGGCCGGAGCCCTGGTGCACCAGCTGGTACGCGGCCACGAGCAGCAGCACGCCGCTCACGATCGCGTACACCCCGATCGCCCACGCGATGGCCAGCGCCCCCGCGGACGGTCGGACCATGATGAACAGGCCGGCCACGATCGCCAGGGCGCCGATGAGGGCCAGCGGCCAGCCGCCGTGCTGGCGGGTCGCGAGCCAGAGGTCGGCCAGGCCCGTGAGCACCGCCCAGATGCCAACCAGGATCGCGAGCGCCACGGCGGTGACCCCGGGCCAGGCGATCGCCATGACGCCGATGACCAGCCCGACGAACCCGGCCAGGCCGCGGGCCACCCGCGGGCCGGTGCCGTCGGCGAACCCGGTGACCGGGTTCGACGGCCCGGGCGCCGGGCGGATCGCGTGCACGATCTGCTCGATGCCGGTGACGACGGCGAAGATGCCGAACAGCAGCGCCAGCGCGATCACCGTCACGCCGGGCCAGATCACCGCGAGGATGCCGAACAGGACGGCGAGTACGCCGCGGATGCCCAGCAGCCAGGCTTCCCGTTTGAGCATGTGATCCCTTCCCTTCTAACCATGGCGAGGGTCGAACGGCGACTCGCGGGCCAGCGAGTCGAACAGGGCGCGCTCGCCGGGGGTGAGCCGTTCCGGCACGACGATGCGCAGTTCCGCGAAGAGGTCCCCGGCCGCGCCGCGGGGGTTGGGCAGCCCGTGCCCCGGCAGGCGCACGCGCCGCCCTGACGACGACCCGGACGGCACGTCCAGCCGCACGTCGCCGCCGGGCAGGCCCACCGGCACCACGGCGCCGAGCGCCGCCTCCCACGGGCTGATGGGCACCGCGACCCGGACGTCGCGGCCGGCGACCTTGAGGCGGGGATGGGGCGCCAGGTGTACCTCGAGCAGCAGGTCGCCCGCGACCCCGCCGCGCACGCCGGGCTCGCCGCGGCCGGGCAGCCGCAGCCGCTCGCCGTCGGCCACCCCGGCCGGGACGTGCACGTCGTACTGCCGCGGCCGCCCGGCCGGCCCGTCGACGGTCACCCGCCGCCGCCCGCCGATGTAGGCGACGTCGACGCCGACGGTGACCTCGGCCCGCAGGTCGGCCCCGCGGGCGTTGCGGAACAGCCCGCCCGAGAGGTCGGCGGGCCGCCGCGCCCGGCTGAGGAGCGCGCGGTACGCGACGCTGATCTCCTTGAACCGCTCCTCCGCGCCCGCTTCGGTGCTGACGTCGGGGTGGTGGCGGCGGGCCAGGCGCCGGTACGCGCGCTGGATCTCCTCCCGCCCCGCGCCCCGGGGCACGCCGAGCACCTCGTACGGGTCGCGGACCGCGGCGGCCATGGCGGCCGTCCCCGCGCCCCGGCCGCGCCTCAGGCCGTCGCGCTCCGGCCGACCTGCCCGGTACTGCCGACGCCTCCGGTCCCGGTACTCGTCTTGCCGGCGATCCCGGCCGGCTGGCCGCCGGTGCCGGGCCGCGCCTGGCCCTCCTTCATCTGCTTCGCGTGCGCCGCGGGCGTGTCCGGCGCGTCGGGCCGCATGGCCGGCCCCGTGTCCCGTCCGCCCTGGATCGCGATCCGGCGGGCATGCTGCTCGCGCAGCTTGGGCGCGACGATCGTGAGCACCCCGCCGTCGAGGTCGGCCTCGACCGCGTCGGCGTCCACGTCGCCGGGCAGGGACAGCAGGTACTCGAACTCGCCCGTCCGCCGCGCGTGGTGCCGCAGCGTTCCGGTCCGCTCGCGCTCCTTGAACGAGCCGTAGACGCGCAGCTCGCTGTCGCGCAGCTCGATCTCGACGTCGCCGGGGGCCACGCCCGGCAGGTCCAGCTCGATCCGGAACGCCGCGCTCGTCTCCTCGATGTCGACGGGCGCGCCGCTCGTGACGGGCAGGCCCAGCGCCGGATACATGGCCAGCGACCGGCGGGGACGGGTGACCAGCAGTGTCATGGTGACGCCTCCAAGAAACGGGGCTGCCTGTACCCCGCCATGCTGGGCGAGCCGCGGGTGACCCGGTGCCACCCGAGCGGGATGAGCGGCCCAGCACCGACCCCGTCCCGCCCGAGTGATGGCCGCTCACCTCCGGCGCGGGCAGCGTTCCCCGCATGTACGAAGACGTTTTCATCGCGGAGGTACGCGACAAGACCGGCATCACCGACCCCGAGCGCGCGCGCCGGGCCCTGCGCGGCGTGCTGCACGCCCTGGCGACGAGGCTCCCGGACGGCTGGGTGCACCACCTCGCCGCGGAGCTCCCACCCACTCTGGCCGAACCCCTGTGGTCCTACCAGCACCTGTACGACCAGGAGGTACACCTGGACTTCCTGTCCGACGTAGCCGCGCGCGCCGCGGTGCCGCCGGCCGACGCGGAAAGGCTGGCCCGAGCGGTCTTCGCCACCGTGGCGAGCGCGTGCGACCCGGCCCTCCTGCGCCGCGTGTACCAGCCTTTGACGAGCGACGTGCTGGCCCTGACCGAGGCCGACTCCTCGCTCCTGCCGGTCTGATCCGCCGCGCCCCCCGAAAAGTCGGGCGCTCCGCGCCACGACTTTTCGGATTTATACCCTGTCAGGAGATAAATGCGATATGTCGTGGCGCGGCCGCGCCCGACATATCGGGAACGGGCTATCGCGACGTGTACCTGATCCTCCAGAGGGCCAGCGCCGACACCAGGGCGGTCAGGAGCAGGTACAGGGCCGTCTCCAGGAACTGGAAGGTCCAGAAGCGCCCGTTGGGCTGGTAGGCGATGTCCAGGTGCAGGTCGTGCGCGGCCAGGCACGGGGACGAGTCGCCGAAGGTGCCCGTCGCGCCCGTCTTCGGGGCCCGCATCAGGCAGTCGTCGAACACGCCCGGGTCCAGGGGCCGGCCGTCCGCGGTCAGCAGGTCGCTCACCGATGTCACCCAGGCCCCCGGGACCTCGATGCCCTTCAGCACCGGCGCACTGCCCAGCGTGCCCAGGCCGTGGGCGGCGTCGATCGTCTCCGCGGTCATCGGGCGCGTCTCGTGGCGGGCCGGCATCAGGTGGGGGCGGACCGCGTTCGGCACGGCGAAGAGCGTGACCAGGACCAACAGGCCGGAGACCGCCATGGCCGGCAGGGTGCGGCGCATCAGCAGGCCCGTCACGGCGCCGAGTACGGTGGCGAAGGCGGCCTGGCCGATCGGGGACAGCGCCCGGGCGCCGAAGTTGACGGTGCCGAAGCGGTCGCCGGCGATCGTGTCGACCGGGGCGGCGGCCCAGCTCAGCAGGGCGCTCGCGACGGCCGCGACGAGCATGGCGGCGAGCACCACCGTGGCCAGGCGCACGGCCAGCCAGCGGCGCCGGGTGACGCTCTGGTTCCAGGCCAGGCGGTGGGTGCCCGCCTCCAGCTCGCGGGCGATGAGCGGGGCGCCCCAGAACATGCCGATCAGCACCGGGACCAGGCCGAGCACGCCGGCCAGCAGGAGCAGCCGGGTGCGGTGGTCGCCGACCAGGCGGCCCAGTGCGGCGGCGCAGTCCCCGGTGGCCCGGCACTGCGCCAGGTACCCGTCGTGGGCGTCGCGGATGTCGAGGCCGGTGACGACGAGGTACGCCGCGAGCGCCCCCAGCACCAGCGCGCCCACGAGCGCCTGCAGGCGGAACTGCCGCCAGCTCATCCAGATCATGCCGACGCTCCCCGCAGTGAGGTGAGGACCAGGTCCTCCAGCGACGAGCCGTGCGCGGCCCGCAGCTCGGACACGTCGCCGGCCAGCTGGACGCGGCCGCCGGCCAGCACGATCAGGTAGTCGCAGACGCGCTCGACGTCGGCCAGCAGGTGGGAGCTGAGGATCGCGCTCGCGCCGAGCTCGGCCACCGACTCCAGCAGGCTGCGCAGGAAGGTGTCGCGGGCCAGCGGGTCCAGCGCGGCCGCCGGCTCGTCGAGGATGAGCAGCTCGGGTCGCTTGGCCGCGGCCAGGGTCAGGGCCAGCTGGGCCCGCTGGCCGCCCGAGAGCCGGCCCGCCTTCTGGGTCAGCGGCAGGCCGGTCTGCCCGATCCGGGCGCGCGCCAGGGGGTCGTCCCAGCGCGGGTTCATCCGGGCCCCCATGCGCAGGTGGTCGGCGACGGTCAGCCCGCCGTACACCGGGGCGTCCTGCGCCACGAACCCGACCCGCGCCAGGTGCGCCGCGTCGGCCGCGGGGCGGGCGCCGAGCACCGTCAGCGTCCCCGCGCCCGGCTCGATGAGCCCGCACGCCAGCTGCAGCAGGGTCGACTTGCCCGCGCCGTTGGGGCCGACCAGCCCGATGATCCGCCGCGCCGGGACGTCGAGGTCGACGCCGCTCAGCGCGGACCGGCGCCCGTAGCGCTTGGTCAGCGCGGTCGCCCGCAGCACCGCATGTGATTTCGTCATGCGTCGAATCCTCGGCACCGGCCGGGCGACCGGCATCGTGCCGAAGCAGGGGCGCGACCGTACTTTTGACCGGTTCGCCGGGGCCGCGCCGCTCCTACAACTGAGGCATGAAGCTCATCGACCTTGCCCTCGCCGCGGTCTGCGCGGCCGCCCTGGGCGTCACCGCGTTCATGCTCGCCGGCAGCTGGGGCGGCACGTCCTGGCTCCTCGACGCCCTCGCCGGCGTCGCCGTGGTGGTGCTCGTGGTGCTGCGCTCGACGTGGTCCATCGCGGTCGCGCTGGCCGCCGTCGTCGTCGCCCGCGTCGCCGATCAGCCGCAGGAGCCGGGGCCGGCGGCCGCGCTCGCGCTCGCGTTCCTCGTCGCCCGGGCCGTGCCCCGCGGCGCGTGGTGGGTTCCGGCCGGCGGGCTGGCCGTCGTCGCCGCCACGTGGGCCTCGGCGCTGCCGGACGAGCACGGGTTCACCCCGGTGACCGTCATCGACGCGGCCCTCTGGGCGCTCGGGCTCGGGGCGGGGCTGGTGGCGCGGTTCAGCGGTACCAGCGGCGGAGGCGGCGCAGCGTCTCGGCGCCGCCCAGCTCCGGCGGCGGGGGCGGCAGCTGGCGCAGGAGCAGATCCCGCTCGGTGACGAACGACGGCGCCGGTTCGGTCAGCGGGACCGGGGACAGCCAGAACCGCTCGATCTCCACGTCGGGCTCGGCGAGGGCGGCCAGCGCTCCGGCGGTACCGATGGGGGATGGAAGCTCGGCGGCGACCGGTTCGAGGTCGTCCGGCTCGGCCGGACCGCCGGCGCGCAGGGTGCGCAGCGCGGCCAGGAGGGCGTCGCGGGACCGGCCGCGCCAGAGCAGGATGTCGAACGGGTCGGCATCGAAGCGCTCGGCCAGCAGGTAGCAGGTGGCGGCCAGGTGCTTGCACGGCACCGCCTTGTCGGGGCAGCTGCAGCGCATGGTCAGGTCGGCCAGGCGGGCCGGGAACAGCGGCGCGCCCGCGGCCAGGAACACGTCCTCGACGTGCGGCGGCAGCTCGCCGGCGAGCAGCTTGGCGGCGCCGAGCGCCTCGCCGGCCAGGGCCTGCTCGACGCCGGCCCACACGGTGTCGCCGAACGCGGCGAGGCCGATGCTCACGTCGTACGGCCGGGGCCGCGAGCCCTGCACGCTCGCGGTCACCGTGCCGGGCGCCACGTCGAGGCGCAGCACCTGCCCGGCGCGGGCGTAGTTACGGCCCCGGGTCAGGCGGGTGCCGAGCGCGAAGGACTCCAGCACCGCCAGGAAGCGCTTGGACCACCAGCTCGCGCCGATGGCGCCGCGCGTGCTGCGGGCCCGGATGCCGCCCTCGACGCGGACGGTCCGGGAACCCCAGTACTCCGGCGTCGTCACCCCTGCAGGCGCTCCAGGCCCGGGACGACCCGGCGCGGGGTGAACTCCACGACGGTGTACTCGGCCAGGCCCTTCTGCCGGAACGGGTCCAGCGCGAGGCGGGCCTCCAGCTCCGGCCGCTCCAGCCCGGCGGCCAGGATCACGCCGCCCTCCCGGGGCGTCATGGCGCCCGAGGCGACGAACACGCCGTCGTCGTACTGCCCGTCGACCCACTCCGTATGAGCCTGGAGGGCGGCGTCGATCTGGTCGAGCCCGGCGGTGTACCGCAGCGTGATGACGAACATTCCGGCGAGCCTACCCTCTGTATGCCGCGATGACGCGCGCCATCGGCTCCAGGCAGTCGGGGTGCGGGAGCCGCACCATGACCTCGCCGACCCCGGCCTCGGCCAGCTCGCGGAACCGCCCGATGTGGTCGTCGACCGTGCCCGCGTGCACCGCCGCGGCGTACGCCTCGCGGGGCCGCCGCCCGCGCCCGGCCTCGACGAGCGCGTCGACGCCACGGTCGTCGGCGGCGACGAGGGCGGTGGTGAGGTGCGTGAGCGCGGTCTCCGGGTTGTACCCGCGCAGCACCTCCGCCTTGCGCCGCACGGTCGCGAGGTCGCCCATGACGTTCGCCGCGTCGGCGTACTTCGCGGCGAGCCGCAGCGTGTGCCGCTCGCCGTTGCCGCCGACGACGATCGGGATCCGTTCCTGCTTCGGCCGCGGGTAGCACATCGCCTCGGGGACGGTGAGGACCCGGCCCTCGAAGCGCGGGCTGCCCTTGCCCCACAGCAGCGGCAGGAGCTGCAGCGCGTCCTCCAGCAGCGCGTAGCGCGTGCGCACGTCGGGGAAGTCCCAGCCGTACGCACGGTGCTCCTCCTGGAACCAGGCGAGCCCGAGCCCGCAGACGGCCCGCCCGCCCGACAGGACGTCGAGGGTGGCGGCGATCTTGCCGAGGTGGGCGACGTTGCGGTACGTCACCCCGCTCACGAGCGTGCCGAGCCGGACGGTCTCGGTGCACGCGGCGAGGTACGCCAGCGTCGTCCAGCTCTCCAGGAAGTCGTCCCAGGCGCGGCCGATCTGCGGGATCTGGCGGAAGTGGTCCATGACGTATATCGCGTCGAACCCGGCGGCCTCGGCGGCCCGCGCGGTCTCGCGCACGTCGACGCCCTTGAACTCGCCGAGGTGCAGCCCGAACCGGAGCCGCGCGGGCTCGTCGGCCTGGCGCCGGGCCGCCGGCTCCGCCCCGAGAAACGCGTCCGGCACGGTTCTCGCCGGAGCTTCCAGGTGTACCGCCGAAAAGCCTTCGTCTTTGAGCAGTTCCCGCGTCCGGACCCAGTCGCGCAGCTGCCGCGTGAGGGCCTCGGCCGGGATGCGCTTGTGCGTGCGGGCCCGGTTGCGCGCCCGGCACTCGGCCGCCGGCGTGTCGAACGCGATCGCGACGCAGGGCATGTCGTGCTCGCGTGCGAGGGCGATCCAGCGCCGCCGCCGCTCGGCGTCGAGCCCGAGGGTGTCCACGACGGTGGTGAGCCGCCGCCGGACCCGCCGCTCGACCACGAGCTCGAGGAGCTCGAACGCGTCGGCGCTGGCCGCGAGGTCGTCCTCGCCGGCCCCGGCCAGCGCCCGGAGCGCATCGGACGACACGATGCGCTCCGGGCGGAAGTGCGCGGCGGCCCAGGTCGACTTCCCGGCCGCCCCAGGCCCGGCGAGGACGACGAGGCACGGCTCCGGCAGCGTCAGCACCCCTACAGCATGAAGGGTGCCACCCTCGGTGACGTCTCAGAAGTACGCCTCGTAGTGCGCAGGGCCAGCCCGGCCAGCACGAACGCGAGGGCGGCGCCGTAGCCGAGGCGCTGCGCGGTCGACGTCGCCAGGCCCAGGTCGCCCGCGAACTGGGGCAGGTACGCGGCCGCGGCGACCGCGAGCCACTCGGCCGGCGCGCCGTACGCGACGAGCATCACGAGCAGCAGCGCGTACCACGGGTAGGCGGGGGCGGCCACGAGCAGCGTCGCCGCGACCATCGCGGCCGCGGCCCGCCACGGGCGGTCCGGGTCGGCGCGGCGCCACACCAGCACCGCGGTCGTGGCGAGGATCAGGGCCGCCGCCGGGGCCGTGAACGCGCGGGGCAGCACGAGGCCGAGCAGCGCAAAGCGGGCGCCGTCGGCGTAGCCCTCCTCGTGCAGGTAGCCGGGCAGGTAGCCCAGCACCTTCGGGCCGGCCGCGAGCACGTGCGGCAGGTAGACGGCCGCGACCGCGCCCGCGGCCGCGGCGAGCACGGCCACCGGGCGGCGGCGCAGCAGGGCCGGGGCGAGCAGCGCCGGGGTGAGCTTGGTGGCGATCGCCAGGCCCAGCACCGCGCCGCCCGGGCCCGCCCGGCCGCGGGCGGCGAGCAGCAGCGCGAGGGCGGCCAGGAACACCGCGGCCGCGTCGGCGTGCGCGTTGTTCCCGGCCTCCAGGGCCACGAGCGGGCACCAGGACCACAGCACCGCGCGGCGCGGGTCGCGGCCGAGGGAGCGCAGCGCGAGCCACAGCAGCGCGCCCGTCGCGGCGGCGAAGGCGGCCATCGCCAGCTGGAAGGCGCCGACCCGGCCCGGGAGCGCGGCGAAGAGCGCCTCCGCCACCGGCGGGTAGATGGTCGGGACGGCGGGGCGGTTGATCAGCGTGCAGCCGTCCGGGACGCACCACGGCGCGCCCGGGTGCCACAGGGTGTCGTCGCGGAACGGGCGGAGCTCGGGGGCGGCGGGCGGGTACCGGTACGGGTCGATGCCCGCGCGCTGGACGCGGCCGTCCCAGACGTAGCGGTACACGTCGTCGCTGCTGTTCGGCGGGTGCGCGGCCGCGGCCAGGGGCAGCAGCACGCCGCCGAGCAGCACCAGGACGAGCGCGGCCCGGCGGCCGGTGCGGGCGACGAGCCAGGCGCCGGCGGCGAACGGCAGCCAGGCGAGGAGGTACCAGCGCCCCGGCAGCAGCAGCGCGCCGAGCAGCAGCGCCAGCGCGGCCGCGGCGGCGGCGGTGCGCCTCATCGTTTCCGCCACCGCCACCGCCACCGCGACCGCCGCAGCGCCCAGCCGGCGGCGACGAGCGCGGTCACGGCCAGCAGGATCAGCAGGCCGCGGCCGTACTGCTGGGGAAAGGCCGACGGGTTGTCGGCGATGCGCCCGGCGCCGATGACGAACGGGAGCGCGACAACGGTCAGGGCCGCCCCGACCGCGAGCGCGGCCTGGACCGGGCGCCGCGCCGGCCCGGGCACGAACCGCGTGGTCAGGACGCCCGCGAGCACCACCAGCGGTACCACCACGAAGTCGTGCGCGACGAGCGCGACGGCGGCGAAGACGAGCCGGCCCAGCAGCTCGGGGCCCGGGGCGTCGAGCCAGCCGTAGACCCCGTAGCCGAGCAGGGCCAGGCCGGCCAGCGCGAGGAGGACTCTCATGCCGTCACCTTCGCGACCCACTTGGTCTGCAGCACGCCGGGCCGGTTCGGGGCGATGAGCCGGCAGGGGTACCCGTGGTCGAGGTGCAGCGGCTCCCCGCCGACGCGCAGGGCGAGCAGGGTCAGCGGGTCGCGGGCCTGGCCGGGCTCGAGCACCGAGGCGCGGTACGGCCCGTCCGCCTGCAGCGACTCGACCGTCACCGGCCGGTCCGTCTCCGCCGCGCCGACGAGCCGCAGCAGGTCGGCCACGCGCACCCCGGACCAGGCGGCGCCCGCGCTCCAGCCCTCGACGCACGCGATCGGCAGCTCGGCCCCGACCTGCGGCAGGGCGAGCAGGTCGGCGAGGCTCAGCGCGTGGCGGCCGGCCGGGCCGGTGACGAGCAGGCGGTACGACTCGTCGACCCGCACGATCCCGGCCGCGGCGGCGGTCTTGTTCACCGGCACGCCCTGCGGCCCGACGCCGGGCAGGCGCGGCGCGAGCAGCGACACCCGGCGTAGCGGGGCCACGGTCTGCCCGGCGGTGGCGAGGGTGACGGCCCCGGCCGCGGTGCCGGTGAGCGCGAGCACGCCCCGGCGGGTCCAGCCCCCGGTCCCGGGCGCCGGGCGGGGCTCGGCCGCGAGGCCCCGGATGAGCGGCAGCTTCGCCGCCAGGTGCAGCAGCAGGGCCCCGGCGAGGATCCAGGCCGTCCAGTAGTGCGCGCCGATAAAACCGAAGGGCATCAGTCTGTACCAGTACGCAATGTTCAGCACCCCGGTCACGAGCTCGAAGACGGCCGCGGCCGACAGGAGGCCGACCGCCGCGCGCTCGAGGGCGTGCCCGAGGCCGCGCACCGGCGGCCAGGCGAAGAGCTTCGGGAAGACCGACCAGATCTTGGCGGTCAGCAGGGGCACCGAGGCCAGTCCGCTCGCCACGTGCAGGCCCTGGGTGATGCGGTACAGCTGCACCGGCCGCGATGGCCAGTGGAACCAGCCCGGCGGGTGCTGGATGTAGTGGCTCAGCACGCCGGTGACGAGGCACGTCGTGAACGCGACGGCCAGCCAGAGGCCGAGGTTCGCGGTGAGCCGGACGCTCCTCACCGGCCCGGCGTCGTTCACTTTCCCAGCTGGGAGAACCATCGACCGGCCTCCGTCCAGGTGTCGATGTGGTGCAGCGCGGCGGCGGCGGCCATGGCGGCGAGGTCGTCGGCGGCGACGAACGCCCACGCGAACGGGGCGCTGGTGCGGCCGCGATGCTCGTCGGCCAGCGCCACCGGGCCGCTCCAGCTGCCGGCGCCGGGCGGGTCGACCTCCACGAGCACCGTCCCGCCGGGGGCCACGAGCCGGCGGCAGCGGCGCAGCAGGCGGGCCGGGTCGCCGCCGATGCCGATGTTGCCGTCGGCGAGCAGGGCGCCGGGCCAGCCGCCCTCGCCCGGCAGCGGGTGGAACAGGTCCTGGTGCAGCACTGGGGCGCCGTGGCGGCGGGCGTACCGCACCGCCTGCGGGCTCACGTCCACGCCCAGCACCCGCCGGCCGCTCGCCGCGAGGGCGCCGGTGAGCCGGCCCGGCCCGCAGCCGAGGTCGACGGTCCCGTCCGGGCAGCGGTCCAGGATTGCGCCGTCGCCCGGCCGCGACCCACGGTGCCACGCGTGCGGGTCGAGCGCCCGCACGGCCGCCCCGTCGGGCCCGACGAGGCGCAGCGCGGCCGGCTCGCCGCGCTCGGCCCGGCGCAGCGCGGCTCCGAACACCGCGACGGGCGCGGTCACCGTTGCCCGTCCACGGTGGACAGCACCCGGGCGAACCGGGTCGCGGGGGCGGCCGCGGCGGCCGCGCGGGCGTCGGGCGCGGTGTCCACGTCGCGCAGGGTCGCGGCGGTCGAGACGGCGAGCCCGCGCTCGCGCAGCGCGGCCCGGGTGAGCGCGCCGGTGTCCGCGGTGGACATCGGCACGTCCGCCAGCACCGCGGCCGCGGCCGGGTCGCGCAGGCCCAGCAGCCACCAGCCGCCGTCCTCGGCCGGCCCGAGCACCGCGTCGGCCGTCGCCAGCCGCGCGGTGGCGTCGACCAGGTGCCCGACGCTCAGCTGGGGCGTGTCCATGCCGACGAGGAGGGTGGCGACGCGCGGGCGGGCGGTGTCGGCGTATGCGGCCGCGAGCCGCTCGCCGAGCCCGGCCCCGCGCTGCGGTACCCGGCCCCACCCGCGCGGCGCGGCCAGGGCCCCGTCGACGACCAGGGTGCGGGCCACGGCCGGGGTCGCCGCGAGCACGTCGGCGGTGTCGGCGATCGCGGCGGCGGCCAGCGACGCGGCCTGCTCGGCCGTCCACGGTGGACAGAGCCGCGTCTTCACCCGCCCCGGCACCGGGGTCTTCGCCAGCAGCAGCACCTGGACCCTCATGACGCCAGCACCCGCGACATGTCGCGGACCGCGCGCAGGGTGCCGCGGACGCTGCCGGTCACCTTCGAGCGGCCGCCTTCGGCCCGGGGCGCGTAGTCCACGTCGACCTCGGCGATCCGCCAGCCCGCGGCCCCGGCCCGCACCATCATCTCCAGCGGGTAGCCGAAGCGGCGGTCGGTCAGGCCGAGCGCGAGCAGGGCCTCGCGGCGGGCGGCGCGCATCGGGCCGAGGTCGTGCACCGGGATGCCGGCGGTGCGCCGCAGCCGCCACGCCACCAGCGCGTTGCCCGCGCGGCCGTGCACCGGCCAGGCCCCGCGGGCGGTGGGCCGGCGGCGGCCGAGCACCAGGTCGCGCTCGCCGGCCGCGACGGGGCCGGCGACCCGCGGCAGCTGGCGCGGGTCGAAGGAGCCGTCGGCGTCCATGAAGCACACCACGTCGGCGGTCGCGGCGCAGAGCCCGGCATGGGCGGCGGCGCCGAAGCCGCGCGGGGCGGCGGCCACCACCGTCGCGCCGTGCGCCGCGGCGATCTCCGGCGAGCCGTCGGTGGAGCCGTTGTCGGCCACGATCGCGCGGAAGCCGGCCGGCAGCCGGGACAGCACCCACGGCAGCGCGGCCGCCTCATTGAGACAGGGCAGTACGACATCGGTCACTTCTCGGACGCTAGCGATGATCATCGTCACAAGGTCTTACGAGCCGCGGACGGACTATTACGAACCACGAACGCGGCCCGCCCCGGCGCCCGGCCGCGCCTAGCGTCAGGGAATGCGCATCCTCGTCACCGGCGGCGCCGGGTTCATCGGCACCCACGTCGCCGCCGCCCTGCGGACCGCCGGCCACGACGTCACCGTGCTGGACGTGCTGCACCCCAAGGCCCACCGCACGGAGCCGGTCGTCGACGGCCCGTTCCTGCGCGCCGACGTGCGCGACGCGGCCGCGGTCGGCGCCGCGCTGGCCGGCGTCGACGTCGTGGTGCACCAGGCCGCGATCGTGGGTATGGGCGTGGACCTGGCGGACCTGCCGGAGTACGCCGGGTGCAACGACCTCGGCACGGCGGTGCTGCTGGCCGGCATGGCCCGGGCCGGCGTGGGGCGGCTGGTGCTGGCGAGCTCGATGGTGGTCTACGGCGAGGGCGCGTACGCCTGCCCGCGGCACGGCCCGGCCGAGCCCGCCGCGCGCACGGCGGAGGACCTGGCCGCCGGGCGGTTCGAGGCGCGCTGCGCGGACTGCGGCGCGGAGCTGGAGCCGGGCGAGGTCGGCGAGGACGCGCCGGTGCGGCCGCGCAGCGTGTACGCGGCGACGAAGGCGGCCCAGGAGCACCTCGCCGCGGCGTGGGCGTCGGCGGCCGGCGGGTCCGTGGTGGCGCTGCGGTACCACAACGTCTACGGCCCCGGCATGCCCCGCGACACGCCCTACAGCGGCGTGGCGGCGATCTTCCGCTCGGCGCTGGAGGCCGGCCGGGCGCCGCGCGTGTTCGAGGACGGCGGGCAGCGCCGCGACTTCGTGCACGTGGCCGACGTCGCCGCGGCGAACCTCGCGGCTGTGGACGCGACGGGGCGGGCGGGCTTCCGCGCGTACAACGTCGCCTCGGGGCGGCCCACGACGGTCGGCGCGCTGGCCGCGGCCCTGGCCACCGCCATGGACGGGCCGGCGCCGGTCGTGACCGGCGACTTCCGCGCCGGCGACGTGCGGCACGTCGTCGCCTCGCCCGCCCGGGCTCGGCGCGAGCTGGGGTTCAGCGCCGGCGTCGGGCTCGCCGAGGGCCTGCGCGAGTTCGCCACGGCGGCGCTGCGCGCCTGAACCCCGGTGGCGGGAACATTATTCCGAGTTGTTACACACGGCGACGCGACGACCGGCCGCGCTCTAGCGTGAGGCCATGAGGATCGTGTTGACCGGGGGAACCGGGTACATCGGGTCGGCCGTGGTGCGGGAGCTCGTCGCCGCCGGGCACGCCGTCACCGCGCTGGTGCGCAGCGACGAGGCGGCCGCGAAGGCTCGCAAGGGCGGGGCCGAGGCGGCGGTGGGCGACCTGTTCGACGCGGGCTGGACCGCGGCCCGGTTCGCCGAGGCCGACGCAGCCGCGCACATCGCGGCCACGGGCGGCCCCGACACCGTCGAGTTCGACAAGGCGATCGTCGCCGCGGCGGTGCAGGCCGGGAAGCCGTACGTACACACCAGCGGCATCTGGCTCTGGGGCGACAACGCGGACATCACCGAGGAGTCCCCGCTCGCGCCGCCGGCCCTGACCGCGTGGCGCGTGCCGGTGGAGCAGTCGGTGCTCGACTCGGGCCTCGCGGCCACGATCGTGGCGCCCGGCATCGTCTACGGCCACGGCGGCGGCATCCCGGCGGGTGTACTCGCACCCGCGCGCGACGAGCAGGGCCGGGTCAAGCTCATCGGCGACGGCTCGCAGCACTGGACGAGCGTGCACGTGGACGACGTCGCGGTCGTGTACCGCCTCGTCCTCGAGCACGGCTCCGGCCTCGGCCGCGTGGTCGTCGCCTCGGGCGTGAACCCGACCGTGCGCGAGCTGGCCGAGGCCGCCGCGGGCGGGGCCGGCGTCGCCCCGGAGTCCGTGGAGGACACCCGTGCGCGCCTGGGCGCGGGGTTCGCCGACGCGCTGCTGCTCGACCAGCAGGCGACGGGCGCGAAGGCGCGGGGCCTGGGCTGGACGCCGAGCGGACCCTCCCTCGTCCAGGAGCTGCGCGGCTAGAGCGGGTCGGCGTACTTCGGGTAGCGCACGCTGACGGTGGTGTTGTCGAGGCTCCGCGACATATCGGATTTATCGCCCGACGGGAGATATCCGCAAGAGGTCCGATTCCGGGAGCGGGCAGTCCGGGCAGGCGCAGTCGGTCAGGCTGTCGCACTCGGCGGCGATCACCCGGGCGAGGGTCTCGCGCACCTGGGTCAGGTCGGCGATGCGGCGGTCGATCTCGGCGAGCTTGCCCGCCGCACGGTCCTGCAGCCCGCCCGAGCGGCGCCGCCGGGACCCCGGCAGCAGGGCCGCGACCTCGTCGAGCGTGAAGCCGAGCCGCTGCGCGGCCTTGATCGCGGCGAGCAGCGCCACCGTGTCCGGCGGGTACAGCCGGTGCCCGCCCGGGCTGCGCCGCGGCTCGGCGAGCAGGCCGCGGCGCTCGTAGTACCGCAGCGTCTGGATGTTGACACCGGCCCGCCCGGCGAGCTCGCCGGTGCGCAGGCCCGCGGGCGGGTGCGTCATCCTCCGACGGTAAGCCCGTACCCGAGTACCGGATGCAACCGGCGCGCTGGGGCTACCATTGCGCGTCGGCGGCGGTACCGAATGGGGAGTGACGGCACCAGTGAACGCGTGGGACCAGGTCGAGGCGCTGCGGTTTCCCGGGCGGGAGTTCGACTCCGCGACCGGGGTGGCGCGCTTCCACTATGCGCTCGGTGACCTCGTCCTGACCGAGACGATCGACTTCGGGCCCCCGGCCGGCGAGCCCGAGGCGCTCGGCCGCGTGCTCGACCTGCTCTACGTGGCCGCGTCGACCTCCTACTACAAGATCGCCGCGCCGCGCCGGGTCGAGCTCGGGGACCTCGCGCTCGCCGAGGGCGCGCTGCCCTGGGTGCGCGCGTTGTACCACGACGGCCTGGGCGAGTTCGCGTACCGCAACAAGCTCGAGTACGTGCTCGACCTCCCGATCGACGCCCCGTCCACGGCGGCCGCGCCCGGCTGGGAGCACGTGCCGTCCGGGCCGCCGCTCGCCGCCGTCGGCGGGGGCAAGGACTCGATCGTGTCGATGGAGGCGCTGCACCTGGCCGGGCTCGACCCGGTCCTGTTCTCGGTGAACCCGAACGCGATCATCAAGAGCGTCATGGCCGTCTCGCCGCAGCCGGTGCGCACGGTGCAGCGCCGGCTCGACCCGCGCATGCGGGAGCTGAACGAGTCCGGGGCGTACAACGGCCACATCCCGGTGACCGCGATCAACTCGCTGATCGCCGTCGCCGCGTCGCTCATGCACGGCCTCGGCCCGGTCGTGATGTCCAACGAGAGCTCGGCCTCGGTCCCGAACCTGAGCTGGCTCGGCCGCGACATCAACCACCAGTGGTCCAAGGGCCTGCCCGCCGAGCGGCACCTCCGCGACGCCCTGCTCGCCCACGCCGGCCTGCGCGACGCGTACTTCTCCCTGCTGCGCGGCCTCTCGGAGCTGCACATCGCCGGCCTGTTCGCCAAGTTCACCGCCTACGACGAGGTGGTGACGAGCTGCAACGCGGCGTTCAAGCTGCGCGACGCGAGCGACCGCTGGTGCGGGCACTGCCCGAAGTGCCGCTTCGTCTTCCTGGCCCTCGCCCCGTTCACCGGCCGCGAGCGCCTGGTCCACATCTTCGGCGCCGACGTGTTCACGGACATGTCGCAGCTGGAGGGGTACCGCGAGCTGATGGGCCTCACCGCGCACAAGCCGTTCGAATGTGTCGGCGAGATCGAGGAGTCGCTGGTCGCCCTGCGGCTGCTGACCGAGCACCCCGACTGGCACGACGCGCCGATCGTGGCCGCCCTCGCCGCGGAGTTGCCGTCGCTGCCCTCCGACGCCGAGGTCGAGGCGGCCTTCAAGGGCGACGCCCCGAACGTGGTGCCGCCGCGCTACCTCGAGGCGCTCAACGCCCTGGGCTCGCCGCGCTGACGCACTACCCGCCGAGCTGACCCGCTACCCGCTGATCTGCTTGCGGATCGCGGCGATGATGCGCGGGATCTCGCGGCGCTCCAGCTGGGTGTAGCTGTCCCCGTACGGCGCGTCGCGGATCACCGTCGCCAGCCCGTCAGTCACCTTGCAGCGCGCGACGGCCCGCGCGACCATCGCGACCGGGTACCCACCGGCGGGCCGCGCGAGCAGCCCCGTCGTCCACTCGCGGGTCTCGGGGATCTCCTGCATCTCGGTCCACTCGAAGCGGCCGATCACCCACAGCGCCCCGACCTCGATCTCGTCGATCTCCTCCCGGGCCCGGCCCAGCCGCTGCTTGACGAAGCGCGAGTGCCGCTCGACCACGGGCAGCGGCGCGATCCCGGCCGCGTAGAGGTCCATGGCCGCCTGCCCGGACGTGACCCAGGTGCGCTCGGTCGCCGCGCGCGCGTCGGACCGGGCATCGCCGCCGCCGGCCACGCGGGTGCGGCGCTCCAGGCACTGGATGCACAGCGCCGCGTACCCCTCGCCGGTGACCTCGTTGTGCGCCTGGTGCGACATGCAGAAGGCGCGGCCGCACTCCCGGCACCGGCCGATCGCTAGCACGGCGCATCGATCGATCGCACACTCGGCCGCCATGGGGCCGACCCTATCGCGGTGTGTTGATCGCCGGCATGTCGGGCGCCGCGCGGCCTCGGATATGTCGGATTTATACCCCGACGGGTCTTTTACTGGGACGGGGGGCTGACAAACGACGCTCGGCCGATGGTGCGCGGAGCCTTCGGCCCCGCAACGTGTAAGCGTGGTCCCTTTTCGTTGTTGCCTACGGTTATGCCTCTTGGCCGCGTATTGCTGCCGGGGTCGTGCGGGTCATCATTCGGTGGTCCCTGTCTCGCGCTATTTGAAACGGGATCGCCGGCGGGTGAGAAGTTTCGGAAGGAACACCAGCGGCATCGGGACTGGGGCTTGAGCAGCGGCACCGGAAGAAGCTCTGCGACCAGTACGGCAGTGTCGAGGCGGCCGAGGCCCACTTCGCGCGGCGGGCCCAGGCCGCCCTCGCGCCGGCTCCGACGGAACCGCCGGGTGAACAGGCCGATTGCCCCGTCGAGCCGGCGGAATGCCCGGCGCCGCCGGATGAGGACACCGCGGAACATGCCCTGACCAACGGTAACGACGATCCCGCGCCACCACAAAGCGCGCCGCCGCCGGGAACAATCGATCGGCCGCCGCATTGTGCATTCCGCCGGAGAAACCGAAAGCCCGCTCGTGGGTCATGGATCGTGCACGAAACGATTGGGCGGCGGCGCCGTCGGGGCACAGGCGGCATTCCGGTAATCTCGGACCATGACCGGCCCCTACCCCGAGCCGCCGCCGCAGTACGGCCCGCCGCCCCAGCAGTACGGGCCGCCGCCGCCGTATGCGCCGGGGCAACCGCCGTACGCGCCCGGGCAACCGCCGTACGCGCCCGGGCCGACGCCGCCGAAGAGCAACCGCGGCATCGTCATCGCGGTCGTGAGCATCGTCGGCGTGCTGGCGGTCCTGTGCGCGGCCGGGATCGTCGCCGCGGTGTGGCTCGTCAACCGCGAGAACGGTGGTGGGCACGATGACAGCGACGAGATCGCCGGGCTCATCGACTATCGGCTGACCCACCCGGACTGGCTGGAGCGGGACCACCTGCAGGATACGGAGCAGCCGGTGTACAAGATGGTCCCGGCCGCGGGGGGCAGGCACTTCGGGATCTGGCAGCGGTGCGCCGGGGACGTGTACGACAAGCCGGTGGTCGAGGGCCGCGCGGTGCACAGCCTCGAGCACGGGGCGGTCTGGATCACGTACCAGCCGGGGCTGGCCAAGGCCGACGTCGACAAGCTCGCCGGCAAGGTGCGCAACAACGATTTCATGCTCATGAGCCCGTACGAGGGGCAGCCCGGCGCGATCTCGCTGCAGGCGTGGGGGTACCAGCTGCGGGTCGACAAGGCCGACGACCCGCGCGTGGACAAGTTCATCCGGCGGTTCCGTGAGACCGCCAGCCTCGAGCCCGGAACCCCCTGCAGCAATGGCACGACGGAGTAGAGGGCTGCCGTTACTCCTGGCCGCCGTCCTCGCGACGGCGGCCTGCAGCGCACCCGCGGGCACCGACGGCGACCTCGTGAACGGGTGGCCGATGCTGCCCGCGGCCGAGTACGTGCCGCCCGCGGTCGGGCAGTGCCTCGCCGGCGGGCCGTTCAGCGCGTTCGAGCAGCCCAGCGCCGCCGTGCTCACCGAGATCGGCTGCGCGCAGGAGCACAGCGTCGAGGTCGTCGCGACCGGCACGGTGCCGGGCGACAGCCTCCCGGCGTGGGACTCCGACCCGGCCCGCGCCGCGTACGCCGCGTGCGACCAGGCGGCGAGCGCGTACGCCGGCGGGGACTGGCACACCGGGCGGCTGTTCCCGTTCCTGTCCCTGCCGAGCGAGCGCGCGTGGGCGGGCGGCGTGCGCACCTACGTGTGCGGGCTCGCCGAGGCCGCCGACGACCTGTTCGCGCCGAAGCCGCGCACCGGGAGCCTGAAGAACGCGCTGCCGGCGCTCGCGCTCACGTGCGTCGACCTCGACGGCGGGGACCTCACGCCGGACGGGTTCTACCGCAGCGTCGACGCCGTCAGCCCCGTGGCCTGCACCGAGCCGCACGACACCGAGTTCGTCGGGGTGTGGGCGGCCCCGGCGGGCGGGTTCCCGGCCGACGCGCAGGCGCTCAACGCGACCGTCAGCAAGGCCTGCTTCGCGGAGGTGGCGGCGTTCATGGGATTGACCGAGCTGCAGCTGTACCAGCGCAAAGACGTCTACACCTTCTGGGACGGCCTCACCAGGTCGCAGTGGCAGCTGGGCGACCGCACCGCGCACTGCTTCCTCAACGTCTCCACCGCCAAGCCGCTGCACGCCTCGCTCAAGGGCCTAGGCCCCCAGCCCCTCCCGGCCTAGCAGCACGTGCAGGGCCACGCCCGGGTCGGCGCCGTCGACCAGGCGGGTCACCTCGAGCGTCGCGGTCTCGGGCGGCCCGAAGGCGACGGCCAGCCGGATGCGCACGGGCGCCTGGTCCGCGGGCGGCAGACCGGACCGGAACACCCGGCAGAGCGCGGCGAAGGCCCGCGGCTCGTTGACGTCGGCCGGAAAGACCACGAGGGCCCCGTCACCGAGCATCTGCAGTTGTACCTCGGGAAAGGCGATCCCGGCCCGCGCCGCCGCCCGCTCGACCGCGTCGTGCAGGCGCCAGTGCAGCTCCTCCCGCGAGGGCAGCACCGGGGCGCCCACCAGCAGCACGAACGCGCATAATCGCTCGTTCACGCCGCCACCGCCGCGGCCGGGTCGAGCGTGAGCAGCTCGCGCAGGTCGGCGGTGGACAGGTCGGTCAGCCAGCCCTCGCCGGTGCCGACGATCTTCTGGGCCAGGCCCCGCTTGTCGGTGATGAGCGCGGCGATCTTCTCCTCGACCGTGCCGGCGGTGACGAACTTGCGCACCTGGACCGCGCGGCGCTGGCCGATGCGGAAGGCGCGGTCGGTCGCCTGGTCCTCGACCGCCGGGTTCCACCAGCGGTCCACGTGGATGACGTGGTTGGCCGCGGTGAGGGTCAGGCCGGTGCCGCCGGCCTTGAGGGAGAGCACGAACAGCGGCGGCGAGGACGGCGTGGCCTCCTGGAAGCGGGCCACGAGCGCGTCGCGGCCGGCCTTGGGCACGCCGCCGTGCAGGAACGCGACCTCGCGGCCGAAGCGGGCGGAGAGCTCGGCGCGCAGCATGCCCCCGAACTCGGCGTACTGGGTGAAGATCAGCGCCCGCTCCCCCGCGGCCAGGATCTCCTCGGTGAGCTCCTCGAGCCGGTCGAGCTTGCCGCTGCGGCCGGGCAGGCGGCTGCCGTCGCGCAGGGCCAGGGCCGGGTGGTTGCAGATCTGCTTGAGCCGGGTCATGGTCGCCAGCACCAGGCCGCGGCGCTCGATGCCCTGGCTGCTGTCGATGCGGGCCAGCATGTCGTCGACCACGGCCTGGTAGAGGCTGGCCTGCTCGGGGGTCAGGCTGCAGACGACGTCCATCTCCAGCTTCTCCGGCAGGTCGGTGATGATCGTGCGGTCGGTCTTGACCCGGCGCAGCACGAACGGCTGGGTGATGCGCCGCAGCCGGGCGGCGGCGTCGGCGTCGCCGTCGCGCTCGATGGGCTCGGCGAAGCGCTCCTTGAACTTCGTCGCGCTGCCCAGCAGGCCCGGGTTGGCGAACTCCATGATCGACCACAGGTCGGCGAGGCGGTTCTCGACCGGGGTGCCGGTGACGGCGATGCGGTGCCGGGCGGGCAGCCGGCGTACCGCGGCCGCCTGTTTGGTGGCGGCGTTCTTGACGGCCTGGGCCTCGTCGAGCACGACCCGGTGCCAGGGCACGGCGGCGAGGGCGTCGGTGTCGCGGCCGGCCACCGAGTACGTGGTGACGACGACGTCGAAGCCGGCCGGGTCCAGCGCCCGCGCGCGGTCGGCGCCGTGGTGGACGTGCACCCGCAGCTGCGGTGCGAACTTGGCCGCCTCCCGCTGCCAGTTGCCGACCAGGGACATCGGGCAGATCAGCAGCGTCGGGCCGGGCGCGTCGCCGGCCAGCAGGGCGAGCAGCTGGACGGTCTTGCCGAGGCCCATGTCGTCGGCCAGGATGCCGCCGAGCCCGGCCCGTTCCAGGAAGCGCAGCCAGTTGAGGCCCCTTCGCTGGTACGGCCGCAGCTCGCCCCGGAACGACAGCGGCACGTCGCCGTCGTCGATGCGCATCTCGGCCTCGCCGCTGAGCAGGTCGCCGAGCCAGCCGTCGGCGGCAACCTCGACCACGGGCAGCCCGCCGGGGCCCTCGGCGGCGCCGCCGGCCAGGTGCAGCAGGTCGGCAACGGTGAGCGCCTCCTGCTCGCGGTGGCGCTCGATGAACGACAGGCCCTCGGCGAGCCGGCGGGGGTCGAGCTCGACCCACTGGCCGCGCAGCCGGACCAGCGGGGCCTTGAGCTCGCTGAGCCGGCGCAGCTCGTCCTCGCTCAGCGGCTCGTCGCCGATCGCGAGCTCCCAGCGGTAGTCGACCAGGGCGCCGAGGCCGAGGCCGCTGTCGGTGGCGACGGTGCCCGGTGCGGTACCGCCGGATCCGTCTTTGATCTTGAGCCGGGCCCCCAGCCGGGCCGACGCCTTGCGCCACCAGCCGGGAAGCACGACGCCGAAGCCGGCCGCGGCCAGCAGCGGGGCGTTCTCGCTGAGCAGGCGATGGGCGCCGTCGGTGTCCAGGCGCAGCGCGACCGGGCGGGCCTCGCGCAGGGCGTCCTCGAGCGCCGGGTACAGCCGGCTGGCCCGCCCGAGCTCGGCCAGCAGCGTCTCCTGCGGGGCCGGGATGTGCCGCTGGAGGGCCTTGAGCGCACCGCGGGAGCGCCACACGCGCTCGGCGTCGACGACGAGGGTCGGCTCGTCGGCGGCCTGCAGCGCGAACTCGAGCGTCCAGTGCGGGTCGGGCGCCGGCTCCTCGCCGGCCTCCGGCTCGGGCGGCTCGACCAGCCGGAAGCAGGCCCGCACCGACCCGCCGACGGCGTCGGCCTCCCAGGCGGCCAGGCGGCGGCCGAGCGCTTCCGGGAGTACACCCGGAATGTCGCGGTCCCGTCCGGTGAGCGCGCCCAGCCAGCCATCGGCCGCCTCGTCCGGCAGCGCGGCGCGGGCCGCGGCGTCGACGAACGCGTCGAGGGCCTCGGCGGTGACCCCGGCCCGGGTCGCGGACGGGGTGGCGGCGAGGGCGGCGGAGGGCAGGGCCAGGGCCAGGGACCGGGCGTAGGCGGCGTCACGGCCGGTGAGCACCGGGGCCCAGCGGGCCTGCGCGCCGGCGATCGTCGGCAGCATCCGGCCGCGGGCGACGAGGGTGGCGGCGAACTCGGCCACGCTCAGGAACCACTCGGTGGACTGGGCCAGCGCGATGTCCGCCCCGGCCAGACCCGGGAGCCCGCGCAGCAGCTCGAGCGCGTCGTCGGGCTCGTACTCGACGGTGGCCACCAGGCAGGGCCGCAGTTCAGCCTTTTCGGTGACGGCCGGCCAGGGCTCGGGCCGCCGGTTGCGGGTCGGCAGCACCAGCGAGCGTTCGACGGCGACGCCGGCGTCGCCGTCGAGATTCAGGCCCGCGAGCGCCGTGCCGGCGTCTTCGGCCCACATGCCGACCCGGCCTTCGACCCAGAGCGCATGGACCACGAGCACCGGTGCAGCGTAGTGGAGCCGCAGCGTATCGACGGCCTGAACCTCTGTTCAGTGACAGGTGTCGTTGTTACCATCCGGTAATCCGAGTCATTTTCATATTGGCTCGCAACCCCCGGAGGGATCCGCCATGTCCCTGCCTGCCGTGAAACGCGCCCTGGGGGCGTTGCTGCTCACCGCCGCGGTGCTCGTCGCCCCCGCCCTCGCCGCGCCGGCCGAGGCCGCCGTCCTCGCCCCGAACGACTACTGCCTCGACCAGTGCAACGACATCCTGCCGCCGGGCCAGAACGGCAACGCCACGCTCGCCGACATCCTGGCCCACAAGGCCCTGGGCTTCCGCCCGGCGCACTCGGCCGACCAGCTCGGCCCGTACGCGAACCTCGTCTCGGCCTACACCGGCCTCACCGACGAGCAGATCTCGTCCTTCTACAACGACGCGTCGTTCGGGGTGCCGGCCGGCCAGGTCGACCGCAGCTACAGCCCCCGCTCCGACGTGACGATCGTGCGCGACAAGGCGCTCGGCGTGCCGCACGTGACCGGCACGACCCGGTCCGGGACGATGTTCGGCGCCGGGTACGCCGGGGCCGAGGACCGGCTCTTCGTGATGGACCTGCTGCGCCGGGTCGGCCGCGGCAAGCTGACCCCGTTCGCGGGCGGCGCGCCGGGCAACCGGGAGCTGGAGCAGAGCATCTGGCGGCAGGCCCCGTACACCGAGGCCGACCTGCAGGCCCAGGTCGCCGCGCTGCGCACCAAGGGCACCCGCGGGGCGCAGCTCTACGACGACGTGCAGAGCTACGTCGCCGGGATCAACGCCTACATCGCCGCGTGCATGTCCGGGCGCAACTGCCCCGGCGAGTACGTGCTCACCGGCCACCTCGACGCGATCACCAACGCGGGCGGGCCGGAGCCGTTCCAGATGACCGACCTGATCGCCATCGCCGGCGTGGTCGGCGGGCTCTTCGGCGGCGGCGGGGGCGGCGAGGTCGAGTCGGCGCTGGTCCGCGTCACCGCCCGGGCCCGCTACGGCGCGGCCGAGGGCGACCGGCTGTGGGCCGCCTTCCGCTCCCAGAACGACGAGGAGGCCGTGCTCACCCTGCACAACGGGCAGTCCTTCCCGTACGGCGCGGCCGACCCGGACGCCGCCGGGGTCGCGCTGCCGGACCAGGGCAGCGTCACCGCGCAGCCGGTCGTGTTCAACCCGAGCGGCTCGGCGGGCACGACGGCCGGGCTGGCGCCGGGCTCGGCGACCAAGCGGGGCATGTCAAACGCGGTGGTCGTCGACGCGGCCCACTCGGGCACCGGGCACCCGATCGCGGCGTTCGGGCCGCAGACCGGGTACTTCTCGCCGCAGCTGCTCATGCTGCAGGAGCTGCAGGGCCCGGGCATCAGCGCGCACGGGGTCGCCTTCGCCGGGCTCAACCTCTACGTGCTGCTCGGCCGCGGCCAGGACTACGCGTGGAGCGCCACGTCGTCGGAGCAGGACATCACCGACACCTACGCGGTGCCGCTGTGCAACACCGACGGCTCCCCCGCCACCACGCAGTCCAGCGCGTACCGCTTCCACGGCACGTGCACGCCGATGGAGGCGCTGACCCAGACCAACGCCTGGACGCCGACCGTCGCGGACGGCACGGCCGCCGGGTCCTACCAGCTCATCACGTACCGGACGAAGTACGGCCTGGTCGCGTGGCGCGGGACGGTCGGCGGGCAGCCCGTCGCCTTCACCCAGCTGCGCTCGACGTACCGCCACGAGGCCGACTCCGCCATCGGGTTCCAGGCGTTCAACGACCCGGCCGCCATGGCGAACCCGGCCCAGTTCATCGCCTCGGCGAGCAGCGTCGGATACGCCTTCAACTGGTTCTACGTCAACGCCACCGACACCGCGTACTTCAACTCGGGCGACGACCCGGTGCGCAAGACGGGCGCGAACCCGAACCTGCCGACGAAGGCCGACGCGGCATATGAATGGTCCGGCTGGAATGCGGACACGAATACGGCCGACTACATTCCGGTGAACCAGCATCCGCAGTCGACCGGGCAGGATTATTTCGCCTCTTGGAATAACAAGCAAAGTAAGGACTTCTCGGCGGCCGACGGAAACTTCAGTTTCGGGGCCGTGCAGCGCGCGGATCTGCTCGACCGGCGGGTGAAATCGGCACTGAGCGGCGGAAAGGTCGACCGGGCCGGGGTCGTGCGGATCGTCGAGGACGCCGCCGTCACCGACCTGCGTGCGGAGAACCTCCTGCCCGAGCTGCTGCGCATCCTCGATCCGGGCGGGACGAGCACCGACCCGAACGTGGCGGCGCTGCGGGCCTGGCTGACGGCCGGGGGCAAGCGGGTGGAGACGACCCCCGGCTCGCACGTCTACCAGCACGCGGCCGCCATCCGCACGTTCGACGCCTGGTGGCCCAAGCTCGTCGAGGGCGCGTTCCGGCCCGGGCTCGGCGACGACGTGTACGCGGCCCTGACCGGGGCGCTGCAGATCGACGAGTCGCCCTCGGGCTACACCGGGCCGACGAACGCCGGCTCCCTGAACCAGACCCAGGCCCACAAGGGGTCCTCGTTCCAGTACGGCTGGTGGGGGTACCTCGACAAGGACCTGCGCTCGGTCCTCGGCGACCCGGTGCGCAGCGGCCTGGGCAAGACCTACTGCGGCGGCGGGACCCTGGCCGGATGCCGCCAGGTGCTGGTCACGACGCTCGGCACGGCCGCCGCCGAGCCCGCGACGACCACCTACCCGGGCGACAGCAGCTGCTCGGCCGGCGACCAGTGGTGCGCGGACACGATCATCCAGTCGCCGCTGGGCGGGATCACGCACGACAAGATCTCGTGGCAGAACCGCCCGACGTACCAGCAGGTGGTGTCCTTCCCGGCCAAGCGCGGCGACGACATCACGAACCTGGCCCAGGGCCGCGGCGTCAGCGCCAACGGCACGTTCCTCGGCTTCTCCGCCGGGGCCGCGGTCGACGGCGACCCGACCAGCCGCTGGGCCAGCTGGTGGAGCGACAACCAGTCGATCACCGTCGACCTCGGCGCGGCCAAGCCGGTCCGGCGGGTGATCCTGCGCTGGGAGGCCGCGTACGGGTCGCGGTACCGCATCGAGGTTTCCACGAACAACAGCACGTGGACGACCGCGGCGACGATCGACGCCGGCAACGGCGGGATCGACAACGTCACGTTCGCGCCGGTCAGCGCCCGGTACGTGCGCATGGCCGGGGTGGCCCGGGGCACCGGCTACGGCTACTCGCTGTGGGAGTTCGAGATCTACAACCGCTAGTCAGAGCGCCGCGCGGTGGCGGCCGGCCCGCAGCTCACGTGCGGGCACCTCGGCCGCCGCCCAGGTGACGTACTGCCCCGCCCGGCTCAGGACACACGTGCTCACCAGCAGCTCCACGAGCACGTGCTGGCCGAAGCCGGGCGGCGGCGCGGCCAGGGCCCGCTCGGCGACGAAGGCGGCCGCCACCGACCGGCGCAGCGCCGGATCGCGCGGGAACACGGCCCGGCCGGTGAGGTAGAACGCCTCCTCGCCGGAGTCCATCGGGAAGGTGTGCAGCGCGAAGCGGCTGTCGCGCAGCAGGTCCTCGAGCTTCGGCGAGACCATGAGCAGCGTGTAGAGGCCCTCCTCGACGAGCAGGGGGCTGACCGGGTGCACCCGCGGGCCGCCGTCGGCGCGCACGGTGCCCAGGTAGGCGAGGCCCACGCCGCTGCGGTAGAGCAGCGTGCGACCGGCCGCGGCGAGGTCCGGCGCCGAACGCCGGAAGCGCCCCCACGAGAGCATGGCGCCCAGACTCGCGCACCCCGGACGCCGGGTCAATTCCGCCAGGCGTTGATCAGGTCCTGGACCTTGTCGGCGACCTCCTCCGGGAGCAGGTCGTCGGTGTCCACGACCTCCCCCAGCGGGCGCAGGTCGCGGCGGGCGGTGAGGTACGCCCCGAGGTCGTCCAGCCGCCATCCGCGCGCGTCCGCGCCGTCGTCGGCCTCGACCCGCTCGACCAGCGCCGGCGCCGAGACGTCCAGCAGCACGTGGCGCACCTCGTGCCCCCGGTCGCGCAACGCGCCCAGGACCTCCTCGATGTGCTTGCGGCGCAGCATCGTCATGGGCACCAGCAGCGGGTCGGCGCCCCGGGCCTGGCGGGCCGCGGCCACGACGGTGGCCGCGCGCCAGGCGGGCAGCTCCCGGTAGTCGCCGTGGCGGACCCCGGGCCGGACCAGCCCGGCGGTGCGCTGCAGAACCCAGCCGATGCGCTCGGCGTCGAAGGCCCGGGCCCGTGGCTCGCGGCGGCACAGCTCGGCGGTCACGGTGGCCTTGCCGACGCCCGACGGGCCGTTGAGCCAGACGATCACGGGAGCCTCCCACGGCTTCGCGGCTTCCAGGATTCTCGCAGGTGGAACCGAGGGGGATGCCAGCCCCGCACGGGATAAATAAGGCATGACGATCCTGACCCTTCCGCCGCGCACCCCGTCCGCAGTCGACCAGGAGCGCATCGAGGTGCTGCTCATAGCCCCCGCACACCGCCTGCCGGAGCTGGATCGGCACCTGCCCCAGGGCTGGGTGGTGACCCGGCGGGCCGAGATGCCGGCCGGATGCCGGGAGCCCGACATCGTGGTGCTCGACGACCCCGGTTCCCGCTCGGTCACCGCCGCCTGCCTGCGCCACCCGGCCGCCTCGATCGTGGCCGTGCTCAACCCGTACAGCGACCACCAGGCCGTGGTCGACGTGCTCGAGGCCGGCGCCGACGCCTGCGTGCGCTCGTCGACCGCCGCGGTCATCGCCGCCCACCTCGAGGCCTGCCGGCGGCGCCAGGCGGCATAACGGGGTTTGGCGTTTCCCACAACATATTCCAGAGAGCGCTCTCAACCGTTTCTGTGATTGACATTGGGCTAGTCATGGGCCAGTCTGATTCCAGTCTTGAGAGCGCTCTCCGGCCGATACGGCGGCTTGGGTGACCGGCGTATCACGTCCCGGCGAATCGTGATCAGGGTGTAACCGGTGTGAGGGTGCGACGGGCGATGGAGCGACATGCTCCATCGCCCGTCATTGTTTGTGCGCTACACATTGCTGAGCTTCAGTCATGATGGTCCGGCAGAACAGATATGGGGGACGCCACAATGGTGATGTCGGGGCGGGACCGGCCCACTCTGGAAAACGTCGCGCAGCGCGCCGGGGTGTCGCGCGCCACCGCCTCGCGCGTGGTGAACGGGTCGACCTCCGTCGCGCCCCACATCCGCGACAAGGTGCTCAGCGCGGTCGAGGCGCTCGGCTACGTGCCGAACCAGGCCGCCCGCAGCCTCGTCACCCAGCGGACGGACTCCATCGCGCTCGTCGCGTCGGAGACCGCGAGCCGGGTCTTCTCCGACGACCCCTTCTTCTCCAGCATCATCCGCGGGGTCAGCCTCGAGCTCGAGGCCGTGGACAAGCAGCTCGTGCTCATGATGGTCGGGCCCAGCGGGCCGAGCCACGACCGGGTGGAGCGCTACTGCACCGGCGGGCACGTCGACGGGGCCATCATCTTCTCCATGCACGGCGCCGACCCGCTGCCGGAGCGGCTGAGCCGGGCCGGGGTGCCGGTCGTGTGCAACGGGCGGCTGCTGATCCAGGCCTCGGTGCCGTACGTCGACGTCGACAACGAGGACGCGGCCCGGGCCGCGGTGCGCCACCTGCTCGACACCGGACGCCGGCGGGTCGCCACGATCGCCGGGCCGCAGGACATGAGCGCGGGGATCGACCGGCTCAAGGGGTACCGCGCGGCGATGCAGGACAGCGGCCGCCGCTCGCTGGTGGCCGTCGGCGACTTCACCCGGCAGTCCGGCGCGCTGGCCATGAGCCAGCTGCTCGGCGACGACCCTGAGCTCGACGCCGTCTTCGCCGCCTCCGACGCGATGGCCGAGGGTGCGCTGCGGGCGCTGCGGCAGGCCGGGCGGCGGGTCCCCGACGACGTGGCCGTGGTGGGCTTCGACGACATGGACTTCGCCCGCGACACCGAGCCGCCGCTGACCACCGTGCGCCAGCCGATCACCGACCTGGGCCGGATGGCGGCCCGGCAGGTGCTGCGGATGGCGGGCGGCGAGAAGATCGAGCCCGTTCTGCTGCTGCCTACGGAATTGGTGAAGCGCGAGTCGGCCTGAGCATGGCAATGTGACACAGGTGAGGCTCGCCACCTGGAACGTGAACTCCGTCAAGGCCCGGCTGCCCCGCCTGCTCGAGTGGCTGGAGCTGGCCGGGCCCGACGTGCTCTGCCTGCAGGAGACGAAGCTCGCCGCCGACGCGTTCCCCGCGGGCGAGGTCAAGGCGCTCGGGTACGACACCGCCCACCACGGCGAGGGGCGCTGGAACGGCGTCGCGCTCCTGTCCCGGGCCGGGCTGGACGACGTCCGCCGCGGCTTCGACGGCGATCCGGGCTGGAGCGGCGAGCCCGGCGGCGAGGAGCCGCTGCTCGATGAGCCCCGGCGGGAGGCCCGCGCCATCTCGGCCGTCTGCGGCGGCGTGCGGGTCTGGTCGGTCTATGTGCCAAACGGCCGTACGCCGGAGTCGGCGCACTACGGGTACAAGCTGAACTGGCTGGCCGCCCTCCGCCTGGCGGTGGCCGCGGACCTCGCCACCGGCGCGCCGGTCGCCGTCTGCGGCGACTTCAACGTGGCCCCGGCCGACTCCGACGTCTTCGACATCAAGGCCTTCGCCGGCGCCACGCACGTGACCCGGCCCGAGCGGGACGCGGTCGCCGCGCTGCTTGACGCCGGCCTGTCCGACATCGTCCCGAAGCCGATGAAAGGCCCCAACCCGTTCACGTATTGGGACTATCGGGCGGGAATGTTCCACCAGGACAAGGGCATGCGCATCGACCTGGTCTGCGCCAGCCCAACGATCGCGGGTGCGGTCAAGGGTGCCTACATCGACCGGGAGGCCAGGAAGGGCAAAGGGCCCTCCGACCACGCGCCGGTCGTGATCGATTTCGATATTTGAACACACTGTGTCACCATGGACGCCGCCCGGACCGTACTGTTAAGTGTGAAACGATCAACGATCGTCCTGGATAGCCCGTTCTCGCCGTTCTTGGCGCCATGTTTCCGGCACGTTGCGTGATCACACCGTTACGATTCACCGGTAAATCGCCCGTTTAGGGGGTTTATGATCCAAAAGTCGTTGTGCTTGGATCACGCCCTCATCACGGCGCGGCGTGGACTTGGTTACAGGACAGGGGGTGACCCTTGACGATCGGCCAAACGGGAGACAGGGTTCGTCCAACGAAGGCGACGACACCAAGTCGGCTTCGTGCACGCTCTGCCCGTGGCCCGAACCTGCGGATAGGGCACCAGGAGTCCACGAAGACACAGCCGATCGGCTGCTGACTGCCACGGGCCCCGGTCTGGCCGACGCATGCTCGCTGCACGGTGCGACGGTCAACGCTGGCGGCTATCAGGCGGGCAGACGGCCGGGGAGAGGGGCACCACGCCCATGACTATGGGACCCGTCACGTCGAAGAGCGACGAGCAGGTGCCGACGGTCGAAGAGGCGACCGCCACACCTGCCGGTGTTCCCGCGAAGGCCATCGAAGGTCGCTCGCTCAGTCAGATTGCGTGGACCCGGCTCAAGCGCGACAAAGTCGCGCTCATTGGAGGCGGGTTCATCATTTTCCTGGTGCTGGTCGCGGTGTTCGCATCCTTGATCAACAAGGCGTTCGGGCATCCGGTCAACGAGTTCCACCAAGATCTGATCGATCCATCGCTGGGCGGCATCCCGCCCGTCGGCACGTGGGGCGGCGTGAGCAAGGACTACCTGCTCGGCGTCCAGCCCGTCACCGGCCGCGACCTGTTCTCGCAGATCATCTACGGCGCCCAGGTGTCGCTGCTCGTGGCGCTGGCCGCCACGATCATCGCGGTTGCCATCGGCGTGGTGCTGGGCGTCGTCTCCGGATACTTCGGTGGCGCGATCGACAGCCTCATCAGCCGCCTGATGGACCTGATCCTGGCCTTCCCGTACCTGCTGTTCTCGATCGCGCTGATCTCCGTCGTGCCGGCCAGCACCGGCTGGCGCATCGGCGTGGTCATCTCGGTCATCGCGTTCTTCAGCTGGCCGTACATCGGGCGTATCGTCCGCGGCCAGACTCTCTCCCTGCGGGAACGCGAGTTCGTCGAGGCGGCGCGCAGCATCGGCGCGGGGTCCCCCCGCATCCTCTTCCGGGAGCTGCTGCCCAACCTCGTCGCGCCGATCCTGGTGTACGCGACGCTGATCATCCCCACGAACATCCTCTTCGAGGCCGCACTGTCGTTCCTCGGCGTCGGTGTGCTGCCGCCCACCCCCTCGTGGGGCCGGCTGCTCTCGGACGCCGTGCAGTACTACGAGTACGACCCGATGTACATGTTCGTGCCCGGCTTCGCGATCTTCCTCATGGTCCTCGCCTTCAACCTCTTCGGCGACGGCCTGCGTGACGCCCTGGACCCGAAGGCCAACCGGTAGCCCGCAAGGGCCACCGGGGGCCTCCGGCCGTCACGCACACCCGGCACCACCTCGCTCGACCATGCCCGCCAGCCCGGTCGACCCTGCGCAAAACCCCGGCTTCACGCGCACAGCAGCACAGCTCGGACGGCCCGTCCCTCGGCGGGTCGCGCCAAACAAGGAGGGAATCCCAGTGAGAATGAGGACAGGGGCATTGGTGGCCGGGTCGGTCACTCTCGCCCTGGCGTTGTCCGCCTGCGGCGGCGGCGGCAACACGCCCAAGGCCGACGCGAGCGGTGGCTCGGGTGTGTCCGGCTTCAACGCCGCCACCAAGGGCATCGTGAACCCTTCTACCAAGAAGGGCGGCACGCTCAAGCTCGTCAACAACGCCGACGCGGACTCTTACGACCCGGCGCGGGCCTACTACGCGTACGTGTGGAACCTGATGAAGGGTTACTACGTCCGTACGCTGCTCACCAACGAGTCGAAGCCGGGTGAGGACGGGCTGAAGCTGGTTCCCGACCTGGCCCAGGCCATGCCGGAGGTCTCCGCCGACGGCAAGACCTACACCTTCAAGCTCAAGTCGGGCGTGAAGTTCGAGGACGGCTCGCCGATCACCTCGAAGGACATCAAGTACGGCATCGAGCGCGTCTTCGCGCAGGACGTGCTGTCCGGTGGCCCGACCTACCTGATCGACGTGCTCGACCAGGGCCAGAAG
This sequence comes from Dactylosporangium sp. NPDC049140, assembly GCF_040648435.1. Taxonomy (NCBI): domain Bacteria; kingdom Bacillati; phylum Actinomycetota; class Actinomycetes; order Micromonosporales; family Micromonosporaceae; genus Dactylosporangium; species Dactylosporangium sp. NPDC049140. The sequence goes on from NZ_JBEZDS010000030.1 coordinate 70,316, forward strand.
TACCCCGGCCCGTACAAGGACACCGACCCGAACAAGATGGGTCTGAAGTCCGTCGAGACGCCGGACGACAACACGATCGTCTTCAAGCTCGCCGACCCGCTGTCGGACTTCCTGTACCTGCTCGCCACCCCCTCGGCCAGCCCCATCCCGCAGGCCAAGGACACCGGCGACAAGTACGGTGAGAAGCCCGTCTCGACCGGCCCGTACAAGTTCCAGTCGTACGACCAGGGCAAGAAGGTCGTCTGGGTCCGCAACGACCAGTGGGACCCGAAGACCGACACCGTGCGCGCGGCGCTGCCGGACGAGGTCGACCTGACCATCGGCACGGCCGTCGAGGAGATCGACAACCAGCTGCTGAGCGGCGAGGTCGACATCGACACCGCGCAGACCGGTGTCCAGCAGGGCTCGCAGCCGAAGATCCTGCTCGACCCCGAGAAGAAGAAGAACGCGGACACGCCGAACACGGGCTTCATCCGCTACTTCTCGATCAGCACCAAGGTCGCGCCGTTCGACAACATCCACTGCCGCAAGGCCGTGCAGTACGCGACCGACAAGATCACGATGCAGACCGCTCGTGGTGGCGCCGACGCCGGTGGTGACATCGCCACCAACATGCTGCCCCCGAACATCGCGGGTCACGACGAGTACGACCCGTACAACACCAAGTCGGGCAAGCCGCAGATCGACAAGGCCAAGGAAGAGCTCGCGGCCTGTGGCAAGCCGAACGGCTTCGACACCGTGATCGCGACCCGCAGCTCCGGCAAGGAGCCCAAGACGGCCGAGGCGCTGCAGGCGGCTCTGAAGAACGTGGGCATCAACGCCCGCCTCGACCCGACCGAGCCGTCGCTGTACTTCCGCTCGACCATCGGCGCGCCGTCCAACGTCGCGGCGAAGGGCTACGGCCTCATGATGGCCGGCTGGGGTGCCGACTTCCCGACCGCGTACGGCTTCCTGTCCGTGCTGGTCGACGGCCGCAACATCCTGCCGTCGGGTAACAACAACTACGCCGAGCTCAACGACCCGGAGATCAACTCCCTGATCGACCAGGCGAAGGCGGAGAAGGACCCGGCCAAGGCCGCCGGAATCTGGACGACCATCAACCACAAGGTCATGGACGCCGCGGTCATGGTGCCGTTCGTCTACGACAAGGCGCTCAACTACCGCAACCCCCGCGTCACGAACGTGTTCGTGACGGAGTACTACGGCATGTACGACTTCGGCAGCCTGGGCGTGCAGTGACCCTCGGGTCACGCCAGTCCTGCTGACGAAGCAGCCAGCCTGAACAGCCGGTAACCCGCCCTTCACGAGTACAGAAGGCAGGTGAGGGCCACGGCGCCGGCCGGCGAGACGGGAACCCCGTCGAGCCGGCCGGCGTCAGGCCGCACACGTGATCAATTACATCCTGCGCCGCCTGGTCACCGCGGCATTGCTCATCGTGGCCGTCTCCATGGTCACCTTCGCGATCTTCTTCCTGATCCCGAAGGCGGCGCACGCCGATCCGGCGGAGATGTACGTCGGTAAGTCGGCGACCCCGCGCGACGTCGACGCGACGAGAATCAAGCTCGGGCTCGACAAGCCGATCTACATCCAGTACGGCCGGTTCGTGAAGGGCCTGGTCGTCGGGCGCGACTACGACAGCGGCCCGTCGGTCACCCACTGCTCCGCCCCGTGCTTCGGGTACTCGTTCCGCACCGACCGCGAGGTCTGGCCCCTGCTGCTGGACCGCCTGCCGGTCACGATCTCCCTCGCCATCGGCGCGGCCATCCTCTGGCTGTTCGGCGGTGTGGCGGGCGGCATCATATCCGCGCTGAAACGCGGCAAACTCGCCGACCGGGCGGTGATGTTCCTGGCTCTCGCCGGCGTCTCGCTACCGGTCTACTTCACCGGTCTGGTCTTCCAGTCGCTGTTCGTCCACCAGTGGAAGATCTTCCAGGGTGGCGAATACATCAACTTCGTGGACAACCCGCTGGGCTGGGCCAACAAGCTCTTCCTCGCCTGGGTGAGCCTCGCCCTGCTGTTCGCCGCCACCTACGCGCGGCTGACGCGGGCGCAGATGCTCGAGACCCTCGGCGAGGACTACATCCGCACCGCCCGGGCCAAGGGCCTGAAGGAACGGGTCGTCATCGGCAAGCACGCCATGCGCGCGGTGCTCACGCCGATCGTGACGATCTTCGGCCTCGACCTCGGCACGCTGCTCGGCGGCGCGATCCTCACCGAGCGGGTGTTCAGCCTGCCCGGTATCGGCAAGCTCAGCGTCGACGCGGTGACCCAGAAGGACCTGCCGATCATCCTCGGCGCGACGCTCTTCGCCTCGTTCTTCATCGTCATGGCCAACCTGGTCGTGGACGTGCTCTACGCCGTGATCGACCCGCGGGTGCGGCTCGGATGACCCGTTCCCCGTCCCGTTCCCCGCGTCACGGCACCCCAGGAAAGGAGTGAGCATGTCCAGCAGCCTGCTCACCGATGGCACCCCGAGCCCCAGCGGGTCCGGGCCCCAGGTCGCGCAGTCGTTCCTCGACGTGCGGGACCTGCGGATCCACTTCAACACCGACGACGGCGTGGTCCGGGCCGTCGACGGCCTGACGTTCCAGCTCGAGCGCGGCGAGACCCTCGGCATCGTGGGCGAGTCCGGCTCCGGCAAGAGCGTCACCAGCCTGGGCATCCTGGGTCTGCACCGGCGGGGCTCGGCGAAGATCTCCGGCGAGGTCTGGCTCGACGGCGAGGAGCTCATCGGCGCCTCGCCCGAGCGGGTCCGCCTGCTGCGCGGCGCGAAGATGTCGATGATCTTCCAGGACCCGCTGACCGCGATGCACCCGTACTACACGGTCGGCGCCCAGATCATCGAGGCGTACCGGGTGCACCACAAGGTCTCCAAGAGCGAGGGCCGCAAGCGCGCGATCGAGATGCTCGACCGGGTCGGCATCCCGCAGCCGCAGCGGCGCGTGGACGACTACCCGCACCAGTTCTCCGGCGGCATGCGCCAGCGCGCCATGATCGCCATGTCGCTGGTGAACAACCCGCAGCTGCTCATCGCCGACGAGCCCACCACGGCGCTCGACGTGACGGTCCAGGCGCAGATCCTGGACCTGATCCGCGACCTGCAGTCGGAGTTCAACTCCGCGGTCATCATCATCACCCACGACCTGGGCGTCGTCGCCGAGCTGGCCGACGACATCCTGGTGATGTACGGCGGCAAGTGCGTCGAACACGCCACCGCGCAGGACATCTTCCGCCGCCCCGAGCACCCGTACGCCTGGGGCCTGCTCTCGTCGATGCCCCGCGTCGACCGGGAGGTGCGCGACCGGCTGGTGCCGATCAAGGGCAGCCCGCCGTCGCTGATCAACCTCCCGAGCGGATGCTCCTTCCACCCGCGCTGCCCGTACGTGGAGCGCAACGGCATCCCTTGCAAGACGGTCGAACCGTCCCTGGCGGAGGGGACGCCCACACACGGCGTCGCCTGCCACATTCCGCCCGCGGAACGGCTGGCCATCTTCAAGTCGGACATCGCCCCGAACCTCTGAGGAGCACGACAGTGTCGACGACGACCCAACCCCAGCCGGCGGCGGCGCCCGAGCGCGGCGGCGAGAACCTCCTCGAGGTACGTGGCCTGGAGAAGCACTTCCCGATCATGCGGGGCGCCTTCATCAAGCGAAAGACCGGCGCGGTCCGCGCGGTCGACGGCATCGACCTGGCCGTCAAGACCGGCGAGACGCTCGGCCTGGTGGGCGAGTCCGGCTGTGGCAAGTCCACCACCGGGCGGCTGATGACCCGGCTGCTGGAGCCGACCGGCGGGCAGGTGCTGCTGGAGGGGCAGGACATCTCCCACTTCAACGTGGCGAAGATGCGGCCGCTGCGGCGCGAGGTCCAGATGATCTTCCAGGACCCGTACTCGTCGCTGAACCCGCGCCACACGGTCGGCTCGATCGTCGGGGCCCCGCTGCAGGTGCAGAACATCAAGACCGCGCACGGGCAGAAGCGCGAGGTGCAGCGGCTGCTGGAGCTGGTCGGGCTCAACCCCGAGCACTACAACCGGTACCCGCACGAGTTCTCCGGCGGTCAGCGCCAGCGCATCGGCATCGCCCGGGCGCTCGCCCTGCAGCCGAAGCTCATCATCGCCGACGAGCCGGTCTCGGCCCTGGACGTGTCGATCCAGGCCCAGGTCGTGAACCTGCTCGACGACCTGCAGCGCGAGTTCAACCTGACGTACGTCTTCATCGCGCACGACCTGTCGGTGGTCCGGCACATCTCCGACCGCATCGCGGTGATGTACCTGGGCAAGGTCGTCGAGATCGGCGGGCGCGACGGGCTGTACGTGAACCCGCTGCACCCGTACACCTTCGCCCTGCTCTCCGCGGTGCCGGTGCCCGACCCGGGCCGGCGCGACAAGGCGCAGCGCGAGCGGATCCTGCTCACCGGCGACGTGCCCAGCCCGATCGACCCGCCCTCGGGCTGCCGCTTCCGCACGCGGTGCTGGAAGGCGCAGGACCTGTGCGCCCAGGAGGAGCCGCTGCTGCGCGAGCTCGCGCCGGGCCAGACGGTCGCCTGCCACTTCCCGATCACCGACGAGGAGCGCTCGGCGCGCGGCGCCCAGGCGGCGCGGGCCGCGGCGGCGGAGATCCCGGTCGACACCGCCGAGGACCCGTTCGCGGAGCCGATCGCCTGAGGCCGGTTTTTCTGGTTCGGGGAGTCGCCTTCTGGCGGCTCCCCGACTTTGTTTCGGGGCCGGACGATCTACGGTGGCCGCATGGACGCCGACCACAGCATGCGACTGGCCCGCCTCGAGCGCCAGGTCAACTTCCTGTACCGCCACTTCGGGCTCGACCCGCAGCTCGCCGACGCGTTCCCGGGCACGGCCGCGATGCCGCCGGAGTTCACGGAGGCGCTGCGGCAGAACAACCTCATCGCCGCCATCAAGATCTACCGCCAGGTGACCGGCGTCGGGCTGGCCGAGGCCAAGGCCGCGGTGGAGGCCCTCGTCAGGAACGCCTGACCTCGCTTTTCAGCCCCGCATCACGTGGGCGCTCAGCATGAGCACGGGCATCAGGCTCGTCGCCGGCTCGGCCCGCACCCGCTTGCACAGGTCGAGGCCGGAGACGCGGGGCATCCACATGTCGGTCACGAGCATGTCGAACCGCTGCTCGTGCAGCGCCGCGAGGGCCGCCTCGCCGTTCTCCACCGCCGTGACGTCCACCCCGGCGTTCTCCAGCGCCATGGTGAACAGGTCGCGGATGTCCGGGTCGTCCTCGGCGACCAGGATGGATGCGACAGGCGGCGGCTTCTCGGCGGGCGCCTCCTCCACGAGACCAGTTTAGGATCATGGTTGTGGTGTACGAGGCGGCTTCGGGCCGATACCAGGACATGCTCTACCGGCGCAGCGGCCGCAGCGGGCTCAAGCTGCCGGCCATCTCGCTGGGCCTGTGGCACAACTTCGGGCGCGAGCGGCCGTTCGAGACCCAGCGCTCGATCGTCCGGCGCGCCTTCGACGCGGGCGTGACCCACTTCGACCTGGCCAACAACTACGGGCCGCCGCCGGGTTCGGCCGAGGAGAACTTCGGGCGCATCCTGGCCGAGGACCTGCGCCCGTACCGCGACGAGCTCATCATCTCCACGAAGGCCGGCTACGACATGTGGCCGGGCCCGTACGGGGAGTGGGGCTCGCGCAAGTACGTGCTGTCCTCGCTCGACCAGTCGCTGCGGCGGATGGGCCTGGAGTACGTCGACATCTTCTACTCCCACCGCCCCGACCCGGACACGCCGCTGGAAGAGACCATGGGCGCGCTGGACGCGGCGGTGCGGGCGGGCAAGGCGCTGTACGTCGGCATCTCCAACTACAGCCCCGAGCAGACCCTCGCGGCCGCCCGGATCCTGCGCGAGCTGGGCACGCCGCTGCTGATCCACCAGCCGCGGTACTCGATGCTGGACCGCTGGATCGAGGACGGGCTGCTGGACGCGCTGGAGGAGGCGGGCGCCGGCTGCATCCCGTTCTCGCCGCTGGCGCAGGGGCTGCTGACCAACCGGTACCTCGACGGCATTCCCGACGACTCCCGGGTGCGCACCAGCCGCTTCCTCGACGAGAGCGACCTGAGCGCGTCCCGGCTGCAGCTCGTCCGGGCGCTGGACCAGGTGGCCCGCGAGCGCGGCCAGACCCTGGCCCAGCTGGCGCTGGCCTGGGCGCTGCGCGACTCGCGGGTCACCTCGCTGATCATCGGGGCGTCGAGCGTGAAGCAGCTGCTCGACAACCTCGGTGCCCTGGAGAACCTGGCCCTCTCCCCCGACGAGCTGGCCCGGATCGACGGGCTACTTGCTCAGGAACGCGCCTAGCGCGCTGATCACCGGCTGGAGGGCGGGCGGGATGGACCCGTCCTTCGCCGTGATCTGCTTCCCGGCATAGGTGACGGTGTACGTGTACGCGTCGGCGATCCCGCCGTTGTCGTTCGTGGTCGGCAGCTTGTTGAAGTCCGCCGACTCCAGCGCGGTCTTGAGCGCGGCCAGCTCCTCGGCGGTCAGCTTGCCGCTCTTCGTGCCCTGCTTGGTCTGGATGGTGTACGAGCCGTCGGGGCGCACGGTCAGCGAGTCGTTGTTGCCGGCCAGGCCCCCGGTGCGGGTGAACGTCACCAGACTGTCCGTGGCGGTCACGTTACCGCCGGTGTTGGCCTTGGAGCTCGGGTCGGTGTTCGGGCCCGCGGTCGTCCCCGCCCCGGCGCCCGTGCTGGAGCCCGTGCCCGCGCTGCCGCTGGACACCGGGGCGCCGTTGGACGCGGCGCCGCTGGATCCCGCGCCCGCCTGGTCGGTGCCGTCCGAGCAGGCGGCGAGCCCGAACGCGAGCGTGAGCAGGGCGGCGGCGATGATCCGGGACTTCATCGTGGTTCAGCTCCATCCATAGGTCTTGCTCATTGGACCGCCGCGCGGTGCGAGCGGTTCCATCCAAATTTTGTCGTACCCCCACGACATGATGTCCCCATGCACCTCCACCCCTACCGTCGCGTTCTCGCCCTGCCGGGCGTCCGGCCCCTCATGCTGCTGGCCCCGCTGGCCCGCATCCCGATCACGGCGATCGGCGTGACGATGACCCTGCACGTCGCCCAGGACCTCCACCGGGGCTGGGGCGCGGCGGGCCTGGTGGGGGCGGCCCTGACGGTCGGCACGGCGATCGGCGGCCCGCTCAACGGCCGCTTCGTGGACCGCCGCGGCCTGCGCCCGATGCTCGTGGTCACCACCGTGGCCGAGGCCCTCTTCTGGGTCGTCGCGCCCTTCCTGGCTTTTCCGGTGCTCCTGGCCGGCGCCTTCGTCGCCGGCCTGTTCTCGCTGCCGGTCTTCTCCGTCATCCGCCAGTCGATCGCCGCCCTGGTCCCCACCGAGCAGCGCCGCCAGGCCTACGCGCTCGACTCGATGTCGGTCGAGCTGTCCTTCATGGCCGGCCCGCCCCTGGCCGTCCTGCTCACGAGCACCCTGTCCGGCCGCGCCGCGATGTGGTCGATCGGCGGCGCCCTGGTCCTGGCGGGCCTGGCCCTGTACGTCGCCAACCCGCCCGTGCACACGTCCGCCGAGTCCGACGACCCGGCCCCCACCGCCCCCACCCGCCGCGGCGACTGGCTGACCCCGCGCTTCGTGGCCGTCCTGGCCGCCGCGTCCGCCACGACCATGGTCCTGGCCGGCACCGACCTGGGCATCGTGGCCCTGCTGCGCGCGGCCGGCGAGGTGGGCCTGGTCGGCATCCTGCTGGCCGCCTGGGCCGTCTACTCCCTGGTGGGCGCCTTCATCTACGGCGCCCTGCCGCGCGCGGTGCCGCTGGCCGCCCTGCTGGCCGCGCTGGCCGTGTGCACCATCCCGGCGGGCCTGGTCGGCCACGCCTGGCCCCTGCTGTTCCTGACCCTGCTGCCGGCGGGCGCCTTGTGCGCCCCGACCCTGACCACGAGCACCGACCTGGTGAGCCGCCTGGTCCCCCCGTCGGCCCGCGGCGAGGCCATGGGCTGGCACGGCTCATCCTTGACCGTGGGCCTGGCCATCGGCTCCCCGCTGGCCGGCTGGGCCATCGACCAGGGCGGCCCGGCTTGGGGCTTCGCCGCGGTGGGCGCGGTGGGCGCCGTGGCCGCCACCGGCCTACTGCTGGTCCACCGCCACAACACCACAGCGCCGCCCACACCCCCGCTGGCTCCCGCCACACCGACGCCCACCGCGCCTCCAGCTCCGCCACTCAACCCGGCCCCAGCGGTCGCCGCCGCCCTGACGGACGGTTTGGGCACCCCTTCACGACGCTGAGCACGGCGGCCCCTGCTCACGGCCGAGGCACCAACACCAGTCGCCACGACTCCGGTTTCCGCACTGACGCCCGCCGAGGCCGGACCGGTCGAACGCTTCAAGGGGGCTGACGCGGCGCCTCAGTCAGCTGGTCCGGCAGCCAGGTGGCCCGCCGGAGCTCCACACCCCCCGACCTCGTTGGCCACGCGGTGCATCCCACCAGCCAGGCAATCGGCACAACCCGGCCCGCCACGCGCTCCAACCGCCACGCCGGCAGTTCCGCCCCGCACTGACGCCGCGGCGCACGCCCGCTCTCAGCGGCCCATTCGGCACCGCTGCCGGAGCGGCCGACGCCCCACCGACCATCGCCGGGCGTCCCCCGCACTCAGCGCTGCACCGTCGAGCCCACCACAGCCCCACGCACTCCCACCATTGGCCCACGCGACGCATCCCGACCGGCCGGGCGATCGGTCGGCGCCGACCCACTCGAGCTTCGCCGGGCTCCCCGGCCAGCCGGCCTGGCAATCAGCACCTCTGCTTCCCCGGTGGCACGCGCCGCGAGGGTCAACCCACGTCTCGGCCGTCCAACTGCGCTTCCGGCACTCGCCGGTCCAGCGATAAGTCGGGCGCTCCGCGCCACGACTTATCGGATTTATACCCCGGCCGACCCCAAACCCGATTCGCCACTTTCCACGCCCTCCGCACGGCCCGATCCGGCTGGGAACTGTCGCCGGGCGACGGTCGACCGTGTTCAAACCGCCCTCCGAGGCGGTGAAGTGCTCAAACGTTCAACAGAAAACTATGCTTGTCAGTTAAGAGTGAAAGATTGGATAGGTTCCAATCTTCGGATTGTGCACTCACAGGAGGGAGGGGGGCGGCCACGAAGGTGTAGCCCATCTGCTGCATGCCCTCGACCAACTGCGGGAGGTACTGCAGGGCCAGGAACGGACCACGAGCTGGCGCCGCGCCGAGGCCAGCAGGTCGGGGGTCAGCCGGACGCCGTGCCGGTTAAATCTTTGTGTTGCCACGTTTCCAAGAGATTCCGGGATCACCGGCGTTCCGTATGCGTCTTTTACGAGATATGGGAGGTACCGGCTCACTGAGCGTGTACCGGCGCCGCCGAGAATGCCGTTGAAGTACAGGACCGCTCGTATCGGGCGCGTATGCCCGGCGCCGCGGCGATCGCCCGGTAGTCGGTCGCGCTGGCCGTGTAGTGCGGAAACTCCCAGATGTCCGGCGGTGCCAGGCCCGCCTTGGCCCATTCCTGGCGGGCCGCGTCCAGGCGGCCCAGGGTCCAGGCCGCGGAGTCGTCCGGCACCGCGCCGTCGAGAACCACGGCCCCCGCGGCGTCGACGTGAGCGCGGTAGAACTCGTAATCCTCGGCGCTGACACCGTACGGATTCGGGGGGCCGGCGAATCCGTGCATGATCAGCGTTCCGCCCAGCTGCACCATGTACCGCAAAGCGTCCACGACCTGCGGAGTTCCGCTCAGCGTCCGGTGCACGGGCACGCCGCCGGAATAGAGGCCGGCCGCGTCGTCGTAAACGGGGAATACCGCCACGGCAAACGGAACATTGCGAGAATGCAGATAATCCGCGATCTGGCGCAGCTGGGCCGGGTCGGAGTGCGGGCCGACGTCCTCGATGCGCACCAGGGCGCGGTGCCGCGCCGGCGTCTTCGGGGCCAGCAGGTCGAAGAGCAGGCCGGCGATGACGAGGTACCGGTCGTCGAAGCTGACGTAGGTGAAGGGCACCTCGGCCACGTACGTCAGGCCGCCGACCCGCACCGCCCAGGGCCGTGACGTGCCGTCGGGCATCGCGGCCGCGGCCGGCGTCGTGGAGTACACACCCTGGGAAAGCACGGCGTGGACCAGTCCCCCGGCGTTCGCGTTGCGGGTCAGCCCGACGCCCCGGTAACGGATCCCGGTCGGCACGGCATCGTCGATCATCGCTGTCTGAAAACCGATTTAGGGGTACTTCCTGATCAACTGCCACACGTTCCCCCGAGCCACAGCACGCTCAACCCGGTGGCCACGTCGGCGAGGAAGGCTTCGGGCAGCGGCTCGTCATACGTCGATCCGATATAGATCGTCAACTGGTACTTCCGGGCCGTTCCCGACGTGTAGTTCGTCACTGGCATCGACTGCCAGGCATCGAAGTGAGAGGCCAAGTTCCCTGCTTGGACGGCATACAGCTCGCCCAGCGAGCCGTATTGCCCGCCCGTGTCATACAGGACGAGCACCCCGCTCGGCGGGTATGCAGGAGAACGGCCCGGTGACGGGCCCGCCCCGGAAGTACCGATTGGAGAGGTTTTGCAGGCGCTCAGCGACGACGCGGCGACGATGAACAGCACGATCCCGATGACCATGACGGCACGGCGCCGGACGGGCCCGAAGGTGACAGCCAGTATTCGGCGGACTGCAGCTCGAAGCATGAGCAACTCTCCGGAGAAGTCACCATCAAGGCCACCAAATCGGGTGCAATCGACCGGCCGGTTGGCGTTTCCTAGCGGGTCCGCCGACAAACGGGATGGTTGCGTCCGTCACTCAGCGCGGTACGATCCGGCAGAGCCGCCCTGCGGTGATCGGTGTGGAACCCCCTCCGCACCGCACCGCTCGTGGCACACCCGACGGAGGGCGATCTTGACTCGTTGCTGCCCGCTCGCAGCCCGCACACCGGACGAGCCAGGCCGTACGCGGCCAGGCGCCGGGACGGTGATGCCGCGGACGGCAGCCGCCTTCGGCGGGGCACGGCTCCATAGTGCTGAGAGGTCCGCATGAGCACGGCGATGCAGGTGCGGCTGCGTCACTGGCCCGGGATGAAGGTGTCCTGGCTCGGTGCCGGTGCGGTCGTCCACTCCGGTGAGGAGCCCAGCGCGGGTTCGGCGGCGCTTGTCGTCTCCCCCCACGGCTCCACCGAATGCGCGGTGGTGATCAGCTCCCATACGGTGAAGCTGCAGCCGGCAATGATCGAGGAGCTCGCCGAGGTCCTCGCCAACGGCCTGCCCCGCGGGTTCACCGCCATGCGCTTCGTCGCCTGGGACGGCGCCTGCGCCACCAACGACCGCCCCGCCGCCGCGCACATGATCGCGATGCGGCTCGGCATCGACGTCATCGCCGCGGCCGGCCCGCTGCTGGGGGTACCCGGCGGCTCGCTCTTCGCCCCTGTCGGGCGCGGCGAGCAGCGGCCCGGCGGCTTCTGGCGCTTCCGCACCGGCACGCCCGCGGTCCGGGTGGGCTGGCGCTTCCCCGCCCCGGCGTGGGAGTCGGACCTGTGCACCGAGATGCCGGAACTGCCCGGCGACCTCGTGCTCGACCAGATCCCGGCAGGCCTGTGGCTCCACCGCCGCCGCGTGGGCAGCGTGACCGACCTGGCGTACTCGGTGCCGACCGATCCCGAGAACCCCGCGATGATCCTCGGCCACCCCGGCGACGAGCCGCTGCACCGCGACGAGCTCGCCCGCGCCGTCACGGCCGTGCCCACGCTCGCCGCGGACCGGTGCGTCTTCACGCCGTACGGGCAGAACCCGATCGCCGAAGGCCCGGTCGGCCCGGTCGTCGCCGACGTGCTCGGCCGCGCCGTGCACGTGCGCACCGGCCTGCCGTTGTGCGCGCCCGCCGGCCAGCGCGCCGTCGTCACCATTGACAACAAAGGTCTTCCCCGCTGGCGTACCTTCGCCCGCGAGCTCTGGCACGCGCCCCGCACGGGCGCGCCGCGGCCGGTCGACTGGATCAACCCGTGCCCGGACGTGCTCGGCACCCCGGCCGGGCAGGCCACCTTCTCGCTCGGCTCCGGCTGGGTGCTCGAGGTCGTGCAGGCCGGCCTGTGGGTGCGCCCGGAGCACCTCAACGACCCGGCCGACTGGGTGCGCGAGCTGCCCGTCGACGTCAACCGCTGCGCGGTGCTCGTCGGGGCGCCCAACGCCGCCGAGATCCCGCCGCCGGCGCACACGATCGCCGAGATCCTCGAGAAGCTGCCGATCGACGCGCGGAAGCGGGCCTACATCGCGGTACCGCGCGGCGCCGCCCCGAACGTGTTCATCCTGGCGACCGGGCTGCTCGAGTCGCTGCCCGAGCCGGGCGAGGTCGAGCTGGTGTCCCCGGCCACGCCGACCAACAGCGGCTCCTTCCCGGCCGTCACGCCCGACGCGCCCCGGCACGCGACCGGCCGCCACGGCGACGCGAACGGCCCGTTCCTCGTCGACGGTCGGCCCGCCAACGGCCACCCGTCCGGCGCGCACCCGACGGTGAACCGCTCGGCCGCGCACGAGCAGGACTACGAGCGCGGGTACAGCTCACACACCGGCTCCTTCCCGGCCTTCTCCCCGTCGGACACCGACCGCGGCTCGCTCACCGGTTCGTTCCCGGCGGTGGACGCCGACCGCGGCTCGCGCCCGGGCTCGTTCCCGGCGTCCGACTCGGACCGCGGCTCCCGCACCGGCGCCTTCCCCCCGGTCGACTCGGACCGCGGCTCACGCACCGGCGCCTTCCCCCCGGTCGACGCCGACCGCGGCTCCCGCACCGGCTCGTTCCCGCCGGTCGACGCCGACCGCGGCTCACGCACCGGTTCGTTCCCCGCTTTCCCGGCCGCCGACGCGCCCGCCGACCGCGGCCCGCGCAACGGCTCCTTCCCCCCGGCGGACGCCGACCGCGGCCCGCGCACGGGCTCGTTCCCCGCGTTCCCGCCCGCCGACCCGCCCACCACCTCGTTCGACGCCCAGCGGATGCCCCGCAACGGCGCCTCGCCGGCGACGGGCGCGTTCCCGGCGGTGCCTGAGTCGCCGACCGGCTCGTTCGCGCCGCTGACGCCGAATGGGTCGCAGCGTCCCGGACGCCCCGGTGGGTACCCGGCCGAGCCCCCGGCGCAGCAGCCCCGCCCGCGTCCGGGCGAGACGACGGGTTCGTTCCCGACCGCGGCGTTCCGCAACGGCACCCCGGACTCGACGGCCCCGATCGTGCCGATCGCCCCGGGCCCGTCGGCTCCGGCCAACGGCCACGGCCACGGCCCCGCTCCGATGAACGGCCACGGCCCGGCCCCGGTCAACGGGCACGGTCCGATGAACGGCCACGGCGCGGCTCCCGTCAACGGCCACGGCCACGGCCCTGGTCCCGCTCCGGTCAACGGGCACGGTCCCGGGGGCACGTACGGCGCGGCGCCGCAGGCTCCGAACGGCTTCCACGGCAACGGGCAGTACAACGGCTTCAACGGGGCCGCCCCGGCTCCGGCGCACCCGGACCTGCACGTGGCCCCGCCGCGCGCGTTCCACCGCGAGGACCAGCCGTTGCACCCGTCGGGCCCGGGAGCGCCGCACGGGTACAGCTTCGACGCCCCCGACTACGACGAGCACCACTTCGACCCGGTCACGCCGCCCACCCGCCACCACGAGGACCCGACCGGTCGCATGCCGGCGCAGCGGGCCCCGAGGCCGGACGAGCAGGCCGACCCGGCGGACGACACCTCCTCGACCAACACCGGCCGGGAGATCCGTTCGCACAACAAAAAGGGCAAGGTCCAGCGGGCCGACGACAAGACGAGCACGCAGGAACTCGACCGGCTGCTCGGCTTCTTCGACGAGATCCGCCGGGCGAAGGCCTGGGACGAAGACCCGAGCTCCCCGGACCAGCAGGCCGCCAAGCGCGCCGCGGCGGGCCAGCCCCCGGCCGGTCCGCGGCGAGCCCGGCACTGATCCAGACGCACCGAGCCGGCCCATCCGTTGTCACGGATGGGCCGGCTTTTTCGTGCCCCTCGTTCGGGTTGGCCCGATCGCCCGAGACGGAGCGCCCGGCTCGTCGTGCCGGCGGGCCGCTACGATCGCACGGTGCTCGACATCATGCTGCCGCACTACGGTGAGCTGCCGTTGCTCAAGATCGCCGTGGAGAGCGTCCTCGCGCAGACTGATGAGCGGTGGCGGCTCACCGTGTTCGATGACAACCCGGTCGAGCGGGTGACTGGCGTTCCCGAGTACTTCGCGGCGCTCGACCATCCGCGCGTGCGGTACGAGCGCAATCCCGCGAACCTGGGCATCACGCGCAACTTCCAGCAGTGCGTGGACCGCGCCGAGGCGCCGTTCCTGAACATGATGGGCTGCGACGACGTCATGCTGCCGCGGTACGTCGAACGCGTTCACGCACTGATCGAGCAGCACCCCGACGCCGTGCTCGTCCAGCCCGGGGTCGAGGTCATCGGCACCGACGGCACCGTCGTGCGCACACTGGCGGACACGACGAAGCGGCGGGTGTACGCGCCGAAGATCGACGGCACCGTCCGCATGGTCGGCGAGGATCTCGCGGCGAGCCTCCTGCGCGGCAACTGGCTGTACTTCCCGTCGCTGACCTGGCGCACGAGCGAGATGCAGGCGGTCGGGTTCGACCTCGACCTCAAGGTCATCCAGGATCTCAAGCTCATCCTGGCGCTCGTGACGCGCGGCGGGGCGCTAGTGGCCGATTCCGATGTCGTGTTCCAGTACCGGCGGCACAACGAGAGCGTGTCATCCTCATCGGCGGTGACGGGCGGCCGGTTCAGCGAGGCGCGGGCATTCTTCCTCTCGGCGGCGGAGGCCATGGACGCCCACGGATGGCGCCGGGCGGCCAAGGCCGCGCGCTGGCACCTGTCCTCACGCATCCATGCGCTCACCATGCTGCCCGCCGCCGCCAAGCAGCGCAGCGCCGGAAGTGTTCGAGTGCTGACGAAGTACGCGTTCGGCAAACCGCGCTAACGCGCACACGCACAGAAACGTGCAGGTCCGCGCAGACGGAAGACGCTCACGCGCGCACAGAACGCGCGACCCGCACGCACAGAACGCGCGCCCGCGCAGCAGCAGACGCTCACACACGCACAGAAACGCGTCCGCGGACGCTCACCCACGCACAGAACGCGCGCCCGCGCAGGCAGCAGACGCTCACACACGCACAGAAACGCGTCCGCGGACGCTCACGCGCGCACAGAACGCTCGACCCGCACGCATGTGAGTGAGCGTCCGCGCAGACGGCGGACGCTCACTCACGTGCACGAAACGCGCAGACAGACCGTGCAGGACCGCGCACAGACAGACCGTGCAGATGTGCGCAGACAGAACGCTCAACCTGCACGCACCGAACGCGCAGACAGACCGTGCAGGACTGCGCGCACAGAACGGTGCAGGTTCGCGCGGGCCGGGCTGAGCGCGCGTCCCGGGGCTTGGCCGGCGACGAGCGCGTGGCGCAAGAAATGTCGTGCAGAAAGCTCGGGGCGAGTGTGTCCGGTTCCGTTCGGCTTGTTCGTCGTACTGATGAAGCGACGAAACGAGACGAAGGAGCGCGCAGAGATGTTGCCGGTGTGGCGGGAGATGGCCGTGTACGGCTCTGAGCGTGCCGAGGCTGATGCGAACCTCGGACAGCTCGCCAAGAACGCTCAGCGGGCCCTCAGAGGGCTCGGAAGGGGCCTCCGCACGCGGACGTTGCGGGCGGCCCACCCGAAAGGCGGCCCGGTCTAGAGGAAGATGGCGGCGATCGGGCGAGTGACCACGTCGTGCAGCCGGCACACGACGCGGATGCGCTCACCGAAGACGCCGCAAAGAGCCCCGTCCCGCGCACCTGGCCGCCGCCAGAGCGCCCGGACGCAGATGTTGAGCCTCTTTCCAGACACTTCGCCGTCGCGAGAGCGCCTTGGCGCAGATCTTGAGCCTCGTCCGGCGCACCTGGCCGTCGCCAGAGCGCCCTGGCGTAGATCTTGAGGGGGTGTGGGTGGAGCGAAGCTCCCCCACCGCGAGCGCAGCGAGCTGGAAATAAAAATACAGCGGGAAGGGTGGGAGTCGAACCCACACGGGCGTTAACCCAACGCCGTTTTCGAGACGGGTGCCGGCACCAATCGGCTGGCCTTCCCAAGGGTGCTGTGCAGCGGAAAGTGAGGGGATCGAACCCCCGCGGGGTCGCCCCCGTCGACGGCTTAGCAAGCCGCAGCCTTACCTCTCGGCCAACCTTCCTCGCGCGAAAAACGCAGTACCCGGAAGAGGATTCGAACCTCCAACCTTCTGGCCCTGAACCAGACGCCTCTTCCCGTTGGGCTACCCGGGCGTGGACCCGACCGGACTCGAACCGGTCACCTCCGCTTTGCAAGAGCGGCGCTCTTCCTGATGAGCTACGAGCCCGTGCGGCCCCGGGCGGTCGGCGGTAGCGACAGGGCCGACCGGCCGGGGCCTTGCGTCAGCGCTGGACCAGCGCGTGCCACGTCGGAATCGACGGCCTCACGCGCAGCACCATGCCCGCTTCGGCGGGGGTGCGATCGCCCTTGCGCTGGTTGCAGCCCGTGCAGGCCGCAACGGTGTTCTTCCAGGTGTTCCGGCCGCCGCGGGAGCGGGGCTGGATGTGGTCGATCGTGGTCGCCTCGGTGCCGCAGTAGCCGCAGCGGCGGCCGTCGCGGGCGTGGACGCCGGCGCGCGACCAGGCCGGGCCGCCGGTGAAACGCCAGCGGGTGACGACGTAGGACACGAGCCGCACGACCCGCGGGAGCGGGTAGACCCCGATCACCCGGTCCGGCTCCGCCTCGTGGATCACGGCCACCTCGCGCAGGAGCATGCGGATGGCGTGGCGGAGTGAGACCCGGTGCAGGGGTCCGAGGTCGGCGTTGAGTACGAGAACCGCGGTCACCGGGCCTCCTCCCTTCATCTGCACTGCGCAACCAAACGACCTTGCGTACCGCGGGCGGGATTCGAACCCGCACCTGTCCCCTTTTGAGGAGGACGCCTCTACCCTTGGGCCACCACGGCATTATTAATCGATATTAGTAAATGTAAAATGGCACGAAAAAACCGCCCGGAACCGGCCCGAGCGGCTGACGTGACGTCGGGTCGTACCCCTAGTCACACCACCGGCCCGCACCTGTTGACAAGGCGCTGAGCAGCGAAGACGCGGCCAGTCGCTCGCTCATCGTCGGTCTCCTCTGCTTGTTGACGCCTTGACGTATTCAAAGATAGGCGCGCGGGCGGGGTGGCGCAAGAGATTAAATAGCGGCGGTGTAATGCGCGAGGTACAGGTTCATCTCGTCGGTGGACTCGTCGCCCTCGTTCACGCTGAACCACAGTGCGTTCTCCAGCCAGAACCGGTGGATGAACCGCTCGAAGGATCCGGCGACGTGCACCATGTTGGCGATGAGGGTCGAGCGGTCGACCTCCTCGAGGCCGACGATCTCCAGCAGCCACGGCGAGGCGATCACGAACGGCTCGGCGCCGGGGCGCAGGTACAGGTACCAGATGACCGCATCCTGCTGGTCACGCAGGAAGCGCACGAGCTGGGCGGTGGGCTCCACGGGGCTGGGGACCGGGCGCGGGGCCAGGTCGAAGTCGCAGCCCGTGCACGAGGGGATGGCGTCCATCAGCACCTGGCTGCTCATGAAGCGGGTGAACGGCTCCGGCAGCGCGATGTGCTCGGCGAGGGCCGCGACCTCCATGGCCCGCAGCGGGTCGTGCGGGGCGTCGGGCACGAGCCAGGAGAACGTGCCGTCGCAGCGTGACTCGTCCACCGCCGGCAGGCTCTCGGTGGAGTAGAGCTCGTAGGTTCCGATGCTCGCCCGGGCGGCGCCCAGGTCCGTGCCCCACCAGCCGTGCGGGAAGTCGATCGTCATGTGTCGCACGGTAGTTCGGCGACAGGGGTTCTTCCGTCGCCTATCGGACCGAGCGTTGTGCCTTTCGCCGTCCGTGGCCGATCAGGCACTGACCGCTGTCCCGGCGCCGGCGAGGGGGACGAGTCCCAGGTAGGTGAGCTTGTCGATGATCGCCTCGGCGGTGACCATCATGAGGGTCATCTGGCGGAGATGTTTCTGTTTGCGTACCGCCATGACGAACTCCAGCCCGTTCATCTCCGGCCTGTTCCAGTCGATCAGCGCCAGCGCCGGCTTGAGGTCGTCGTTCCAGATCTGGTCGAGCGCGTCCTTGCCGTGGGCCGCCTCGCGGACCTCGAAGCCGAGGGGCAGCAGGATCCTTCTCAGGATGCCCCCTCATCGCGCGCGAATCGTCGATGACCATGGCGAGCGTGTTGTCCATGCAGGCTCCTCCTCCGCGACCTTGATCGGCACCGGAGGGGGGCACTTGAGCAATTGTCAGGGCGCCTTGCTCGTACGCTTGAGCTGCAGCGTGTAGATCTGGTTGGACAGGCTCATGGCGACCGGGCCGCAGTTGACCTTCATCGGCTGGGGCACGCGGGCCTCGAGCTTGCCCTTGTAGTCGACGTGGCCGTTGCGGATGAAGGTCTCGGTGCCGTCGGGGCGGGGCGAGGAGTACGTCACCGTCGAGCCGTCGTACTTGAACTGGTACGAGATGAAGCCTTCGAAGATGTACTCGAACTGGGTCGAACCGTTGCTGCCGCGCAGGTGCATGCCGTCGCCGTAGTCGATCACGACCCGGCCGCTCTCGTTGTACCGGTGGTAGGCCCCGCTGCCGGTGAACGGGAACGTGCCCGTGTTGAGCACCGTCACCTGCTCGTTGTGCTGCTCCTCGAGGAACACGCCGAGGATGCACGGCACGGCGGTCGCGCTGGGGCTCGCGGTGCCGGAGGCGGAGGCGCTCGGGCCGGGCAGGCCGCCGAGGGGGCCGGTCGGCGTCGGGCTCGGTTCGTCGGCGGTCGCGGAGTCGCTCGCGGCCACGACGGGGTTGGTACCGCCGGTCAGGCCCTGGTCCTCCGGCTTGTCGTCACCGCGGGCGAACGCGTAGACGATCACGCCGCCGACGAGCAGCAGGGCGACGATGCCGAAGATGATCCCGGGGATCAGCAGCGGGTTGCGGGAAGGCGGCGGGGGCGGCGGCGGGTAGAAACCGGCCGGGGCCGGAGGGGCCGGCTGAGGCACCGCGCGGGGCGGGGGCGGCGGGCCCGGCTGGGGCCCGGCCGGCGGAACCCACTGCGGCGCGGCCGGAGGTTGGACGGGTGGGGCCGGCTGGGGCACCGCGGGGGTTTGCGGCACCGGAGGGGTCTGGCCGCGGTACAGGCGGCACCCGACGCAGTATCCGGCCGGGTCAATGGCTTCAGTTCCGCAACGTGGACAACGCACCTGATCACTCCCTCCGCCGGGAGCCAATCTACCGTGGCGGTCCAAAGTGGAGGCAGCCCCACAACGCCCGGAGAAAATGGTGAGACCGGCATCCACGGGGGAAGACGCCGGTCTCGTTGAAAACTGTAGAGCGCGGCGCGCCTTTGCGCCAGCGGTGGGAAGTGGTCAATCCACCGGAACCGGTTTCGGATTTTCACCGGGTCGGGGCCGGCGCGCCCGGACCGGTAGGGTGTCGAGCCAGGCGCGGGTGCTGGAGGAGGCCGATGTCGACCCTGTTCGTCGCCGGGCTCGGCATCGTGGGCCTGGTGCTGCTCACCGTCGGCGCCGACCAGCTCGTCGTCGGCGCGGGCCGGCTCGCGACGGTGCTGCGGGTCGCGCCCGTGATCGTCGGCGTCGTGATCATCGGGCTGGGCACCAGCACGCCGGAGTTCGTGGTCTCGGGCACCGCCGCGGTGCGGGGGAACGCCGCCCTCGCGCTGGGCAACCTGGTCGGCTCGAACATGCTCAACGTGACGCTGATCCTGGGCGTGGTCGCGGTGGTCTCGCCGGTGGTGGTGCGCTCGTCCGTGCCGGTGCGCGAGGCGCCGCTCATGGTCGCCGGGGTCACGGTCTTCGGGGCGTTCGCGCTCGTCGGGCTGAAGTTCGTGGCGGGTGTACTGCTGGCCGTCCTCAGCATCGGGGCGCTAATGCTGCTGGTGCGGCTGTCACGGGTACCACCGGATGACTCCCTGCCCGATGACGTCGCCGCGTTCGTCGAGCCGCCCCCCGCGCCCGGCCGTTGGTGGGTCGAGGCGGCGCGGTGCGCGGTGGGTCTGGCCGCGACCCTGGGCGGCGCGCAGCTGCTCGTGGCCAACGCCTCCACGCTCGCGCACCGCTGGGGCCTCAGCGACGCGGTGATCGGCTTCACGCTCGTCGCGGTCGGCACGTCGCTGCCGGAGCTGATGACGTCGGTGCAGGCGCAGCGGCGCGGCTGGGGCGATCTGATGGTGGGCAACCTGCTGGGCTCCAACCTGTTCAACAGCCTCATCGGCGGGGCGGTCGTGGGGATCGCGGCCGGCCGCCACACCATCGCGCCGTTCGGGTTCGCGGCGGTGACCGCGATGGTCGTGGCCGGCCTCCTCGCATGGCTGCTGCTCAAAAGGGGTAATCGCATCACCCGGCCGGAGGCTTGCGTGCTGCTGTGCGCGTACGGCCTGATGCTCCCGCTGTTGATCTCCGCCAACCCGTGACGTTTCCGCTCCGGCGGGCTGGGTACGCGACCTGAATGGGCGACGCAATGGTCCGGACCCACCAGTCCGGCGAGGTACCCGGCGGCACGGTCGTGGTGGAGGTGCTCGGCCCGCTCGAGGCGGCCACCGTGAGCGCGCTGCGCTCCGTCGTGCTGGACACCGTGGAGACGTACCGTCCCCGGCTGCTCGCCATCGACCTGCGCCGGGTGCCGTTCATGGACTCGATCGGCATCGGGGCGCTGGTGGCGGCGAACAACAAGGTACGCGAGGTCGGCGGCGACATCGAGGTACGCAGCCCGTCACCGTTCGTGCACCGGCTGTTGCAGATCACCGGCCTGACCGAGCTGTTCGGCCTGCCCGACCTGCCCGAGGACGCGCCGGTGTCGGGCGCGCCCGTCGAACTGCCGGCCGACCCGCACTAGCACGATCCTCCGCTCAGCCGCGGTCGACGGTGATCGTCGAGACGCCGCCCGCGGCGTCGGCGTCGTAGCGGTCCGCCGCGGCGTCCCATCCGCCGGAGGCGAACGTGGCCCCGGCGGTGACGCCGTTGTGCTCGTCGCCGTCGATGCCGACCCGGCCCGCTCCCCCGCCGGCCTTCACCCGCACCGGCACGGACGCGGGCGCGTGGATGCGCACGGCGCTCGCCCCGCCGTCGATGCGGACCGGGACGGTGCCGGCCGGGGCCGGGAGCGTGAGCTCGATGGCGGAGACGCCGCCGACGTACTCGACGCCCGCGAGGTGGCGCAGGTCACGCAGGTCGGCGTGGTTGCTCTGGGCCCCGCCGGTGAAGCGGACGTCCCAGCGCACGTCGCGGTTGAGCCGGATCGTGACCGAGGCATCACCGCCGGTGACATGGACCTCGATGCGGTCGCCGGACTCGTCGACCGAGGGGCCGCGTGCGCTGTCGACGCGGTACAGCGTGTCGCCGAGGTCGGCGGCCTCGACCGTCACCGAGGTGGCGCCGGTGACGAGGTCGAGGGTGGCGTGGTCGCGGCCGTCGACGCCGCCGGTGACGGTGTGCGCCGCCTCGCCGGTGCGCCCGCCGGTCAGCCGGGGCCGGGCCGCGACCGTGACGACGGCGATGACGATCAGCGCGACGAGGATGAGGCCGCCGATGAGGTACACCGTGCGGGGCGGCGGGCCCGAAGGCGCCGGGGTCTCCGGGGGTCGCGTATCGACGGCAGTCATGCCGTTGTGGTGTCCCGGCGCGTCGCGGAGCAAACCCGCAACGGATGAAACCCAAGACCGGGGCCGCCGCCACGGGGGAAGCGGCGGCCCCGGCTGTCCTTGGGTTGCAGGAAATGTACTCCGCGGACGCGCCTCTGCACAGCCCTAAATCGTGCCGTCTTCCCGACTGTCCAATGTGGAGCAGTCCGGGGCAATCCGTTGCCAGGCCACGGATTCCGTCGCCCATGATTTGGAAGGATTGTTTCCCGTTGCTGGTCGGCACGCATTTACGGACGACTATTGACTTGATCGCAGATACGCGGGCTGCTTAGAAGCGCTCCCAGAAATCGACCAACACCTATGCGTCGCTCCCCTGGACCGGCCTGGGATTCCGTCGACCAGGACAGCCTCAGGACAGCTGGGCGGCGCGGCGCCCGGCCTCGGCCGGGGTCAGCAACTCCCCGTCGAGCACCACGGCCCAGAAAGCGTCGAGCGGGATCCGCTCGAACAGGGGGGAGCCCAGGCCCTCGAAGACGTCCTCGGGTACCAGCTTCAGCGAGGTGGTCACCACGATCGTGGGCACGGCGCGGGCCAGCTCCAGCGTGCCCTTGATGTTGAGCACCCGGGTCGGGCTGATCGCGTCGGCGCCGGCGACGCCCGTGACGGGCGCCAGGCCTTCGGTGCCCGGAGCGTCGACGGTGCCGGCGGGCAGGGCGGCGACGGCGGCCTTGACCAGGGCGCTGCTCGGTGCGGTACGAACCCAGCCGCCCCGTTGCCGGAGCAGCCTGGTGGCGACCGCGACCGAGCGCTCGACGTCGCGGTCGAGCTGCTCGCGGATCGCGCGCAGGGCGGGGCCCGGCTCGGCCCCGTTGGCCGCCCGGGCGATGTGCCACATCGACGCGTACCCCGGAAGCAGACCCGGCAGGGGCGCCACCATCGCACGCAGGGTCGCCGGATCGCCCACGAACTCGGCGAGACCGTCGAGCACCTGCCGGGCCACTCCGGTGGCCCCCGACGTCCGGTCCTGCACTGCCGCGGTCAGTAGCGGCGACAACGTTGGCGCGCTCATGCTGGCTCCGTTTGCTCACATGTCCAAAACGGACATCGACCCCAGACAACCCATGTATGAGACAGCCGGGGTCGATCTCCGTCAAGTAGACAACCGAGCAAGAAGCACTCGGCGCTGCGGGTCTTTACCGGGCGGCAATCGGGGTGTAATCCCGGGAGCCGTAGCCGGTGTACACCTGGCGTGGGCGACCGATCTTGGTCTCCGGATCGTTGATCATCTCGCGCCACTGGGCGATCCAGCCCGGCAGGCGGCCGAGCGCGAACAGCACCGTGAACATCGTGGTCGGGAAGCCCATGGCCTTGTAGATCAGGCCGGTGTAGAAGTCGACGTTCGGGTACAGCTTGCGCGAGACGAAGAAGTCGTCGGCCAGCGCGATCTCCTCGAGCTGCATGGCCAGGTCGAGGAGCGGGTCGGGCGTCGCCATCCGGCCGAGGACCTCCTGGGCGGCCTTCTTGACCAGGGCCGCGCGGGGGTCGTAGTTCTTGTACACGCGGTGGCCGAAGCCCATGAGGCGGACGCCCGCCTCCTTGTTCTTGACCTTGCGTACGAACGACTGGATGTCGCCGCCGTCGGCGTGGATCTGCTGCAGCATCTCCAGCACGGCCTGGTTGGCGCCGCCGTGCAGCGGGCCGAAGAGCGCGTTGACACCGGCCGAGACCGACGCGAAGAGGTTGGCCTGGCTGGAGCCGACGAGGCGAACCGTGGAGGTGGAGCAGTTCTGCTCGTGGTCGGCGTGCAGCAGCAGGAGCATGTCGAGGACCTTGACCGCGACCGGGTCGACCTCGTACGGCGTGGACGGGACGCCGAACGTCATGCGCAGGAAGTTCTCGACGTAGCCCAGGGAGTTGTCCGGGTACAGCATCGGCTGGCCGATGGCCTTCTTGTACGCGTACGACGCGATCGTGGGCACCTTGGCCAGCAGCCGGATGGTGGAGATCTCCACCTGCTCCTTGTCGAACGGGTTCAGGCTGTCCTGGTAGAACGTGGACAGCGCGCTGACCGCGGAGGACAGCACCGCCATCGGGTGAGCGTCGCGCGGGAAGCCGTCGAAGAAGCGGCGCATCTCCTCGTGCAGCAGCGTGTGGTGCTGGATACGGTTGGTGAACTCCTCCAGCTGGGAGGTGCTCGGCAGTTCGCCGTGGATGAGCAGGTAGGACGACTCCAGGAAGGTCGAGCCCTCGGCGAGCTGCTCGATCGGGTAGCCGCGGTAGCGCAGGATGCCCTCGTCGCCGTCGATGTAGGTGATCGACGAGACGCACGAGGCCGTGTTGACGAAGCCGGTGTCGAGGGTGACCTGGCCGGTCTGCTTCAGCAGCGAGCCGACCTCCAGCCCGCCTGGGCCCTCGGTCGCCTTGCGTACCTTGAGCTCGAGCTCGCCGTCGGGGTATGTGATGTTGTACTCACTCATGCGCGTCGTTCCCGTCTCGTCCCGCAGTCCGGCTCCTGGCCGCGGCCGCCATTGCCCGCGACCGGCGCTTATGGCGCCTCCGCGCAGGATTACAGATGTACCCGGCCCACCCTGCGGCGGGGCGCGTCACTGCGATATTTCCTACTCGTGACATCCGGTTGCGCCCGGAAATCAATCGTCGCATCGTGGCCGCGACCGAACCATCTTTCCCGCACGGCCTTCTTATGCACTTTGCCTCAGCGCGTGCCGACCGGCTCCAGCGTCACCGTGTGAACCCGCCACGGGTCGACCCGCGTTGCAGCAGCATGTTCCGCATGACGCCGACGGCGAGGGGGGCTGCCGCTGAGGTACACGTCGTGCGACGTCCACTCGCCGAAGTCCACGACCACCGGGGGGAGTGAGCCGCTGGTGTACGGGTGGGCCGGGCCCCGGGCCACCACCGCGTGCACGAACGCGTGCGAGCAGCGGGCCGCGTGCTCGCGCAGCGACTCGAGGTCGTAGAGGTCTTCGCGGGTCGACACGCCCCAGAACAGGTGCACGACCCGCTCGCCGTGGTGCTCGGCCAGCTCGCTCAGCAGCGCCTTGACCGGGGTGACGTGCACGTCCTCGGCGACATGAGGATCGCCCCGGACGCGCCGGCCTCGATCGCGAGGCCGCCGCCGGATCGTCGGCGATCGCTGTGTGAAGAACAGTGCGCTGCTGCGGTGGTACCTCGGACAGGCGCCGGACGATCCCGCCGACGTCCCCGAGCGCGGCCCGCAGGCGGCCCTGCAGCTGCGGCAGATAACCCTGATCGCCCGCTTTCAGCCCGTCTTGTGCAAAACTATCCTTTGGCTCCCGGGATCGGCGTCCTAGTGGCGGTTCATGGTCTTTCGGCGGTTCGTCCGCCTGTTCGAGCCGTTGCCGCCACGACCACAGCACCGTGAGCGGCTCACCGCCGCCACCCACGGGTCCCACCTGCGTCATAGTCCAATTTTATCCGGATAAATCCGCTTTACTGCCGGTACCAAAAATGTCGCACCCTATCCGTAGAGTGCCGTGCATGTCGTTGGATCTGCTGGAGCTCCTCCCCGCCGGCTGGCGGGACGTGATGAAGCCGCACCTCGACCTCGAGGTTGTGCAGCGCTTGCAGGCGTTCGTGGAGGCCGAGTATGCGGCCGGGCCCGTGTACCCGCCGCTGGAAGACCTCTTCACCGCGTTCCGGCTGTGCCCGCCCGATCAGGCGCGGGTGCTCATCCTCGGCCAGGACCCGTATTTCAAGCAGGGCCAGGCCCACGGCCTGAGCTTCTCGGTGCGCCCGGGGGTGGCCGTGCCGGCCTCGCTGCGCAACGTGTACAAGGAGATGCGCGAGGACCTCGGCGTGACCCCGCCGGCCAACGGCGACCTCACTCCCTGGGCCGCCGACGGCGTGCTGCTGCTCAACGCGGTGCTGACCGTCCGCGCCGGGAAGGCCGCCACGCACGCCGGGCACGGCTGGGAGCACTTCACCGACGCGGCGATCCAGGCGCTCAACGCGTTCGACCGGCGCGTGGTGTTCGTGCTCTGGGGCGCCTACGCGCGCAAGAAGGCCGTGCTCGTCACCAACCCGCAGCACGTGGTCATCGAGGCCGGGCACCCCTCGCCGATGAACCCCGCCGGGTTCCTCGGGTCGCGGCCGTTCAGCAAGATCGACGCGGCGCTGGCCGAGGCCGGGCTGCCGCCGGTGCACTGGGCCTGACATGACCACCGGCGGGGACGAGCGGCGCCGGCTACCCGGCCTGGAGGGGCCGCTGTGGCGCGCGCTGCTCGTCTTCCGGATCGCCGCGCTCGGCTACGCCGCCGTGCTCATGGTCAACAACTTCCGCCACTACGCCTGGCCGCCCGGCGGCTTCGTGATCATCGTGGTGATGGCCGTCTGGACGGCGGTGAGCAGCCTCGCCTACGCCCGCCCCGAGCGGCGCGGCTGGCCCCTGCTCATCGCCGACCTCGCGGTCGCCGCGGCGTGCCTGCTCGCGTCGCGCTGGATCGTGCACCCGGCCGGCCTCGGCGTCGGCGCCCCGACCCTGCCCATGGCCTGGGTCGCGGGCCCGGTCGTCGCGTGGGCCATCGCCGGCGGCCGCCGCCGCGGCGCGATCGCCGCCATCCTGCTCAGCGTCGCCGACGTGATCGTGCGCAACGGCGTCAGCCAGGCCACCCTCAACGGCCCGGTGCTCATGATCCTCGCCGGCATCGGGGTCGGGCACATCGCGCGGCTGGCCATCGACGCCGAGGCGCGCCTGCAGCGGGCCTCGGAGCTGGAGGCGGCCACCCGGGAGCGCGAACGCCTGGCCCGCGGCATCCACGACTCCGTCCTGCAGGTGCTCGCCCTCGTCCAGCGCCGCGGGGCCGAGCTCGGCGGCGAGGCGGCCGAGCTCGGGCGCCTCGCCGGGGCGCAGGAGTCGGTGCTGCGCTCGCTGATCGCGGCCGCGTCGCCGGTCCCGCCCGCCGACGCCGCGACCGACCTGCGGCCGCTGCTGAACGCGTACGCCTCGGCCGGCGTGACGATCGCCGCTCCGGCCACGCCCGTCCTCCTACCGGCGTCGGTGGCCGACGAGGTGGCGGCGGCGGTGGGGGCCGCGCTCGACAACGTCTCCCGGCACGCGGGGCCGCAGGCGCGGGCCTGGATTCTGCTGGAGGAGCTCGCCGAGCGCGTGACGGTGTCGATCCGCGACGACGGGGACGGGATCGCGGAGGGGCGGCTGGCGGAGGCTGAGCGCGACGGGCGGCTGGGGGTGGCCCAGTCGATCCGGGGGCGCATTCGTGATCTGGGCGGGTCGGTCAGCGTTTCTTCGGTGGCGGGGAACGGTACCGAGGTCGAGCTGACCGTGCCGCGCTGACCTCGCTGAGGCGCCGCCTGGCCGCCAGCTCCGGCCGCGCGATCCGCTCCCGGCGCTGGTTCCTCCTTTCCTCCTTGCCGATCCTCCCTCCTGGTCCGTCTCTGACCTGGGCGGGCGGATCGGGCGGCGGAAACGGTACCGAGGTGGAACTTTGCCGGCAACGCTCAGCGTTTATGGTGCTTGGGTGGACAGCGGGGCGAATTTGCGGGTGATGGTGGTCGATGACCATCCCATGTGGCGCGAGGGGGTGGCCCGGGATCTCGCCGAGGCCGGGTACGAGGTGGTCGCCGCGGTCGGCGAGGGCGCCCAGGCGGTGCGCATCGCCGGATCGGTACGGCCGGACGTCGTGGTCCTCGACCTGCAGCTGCCCGACCGCTCGGGCGTCGAGGTCATCCAGGGCATACTGGCGTCCTGCCCCGAGGCGCGCATCCTCATGCTGTCGGCGAGCGGGGAGCAGCAGGACGTGCTCGACGCCGTGAAGGCGGGGGCGACCGGGTACCTCGTGAAGTCCGCGGCCCGCGAGGAGTTCCTGGCGGCCGTGCGGCGCACGGCCCTGGGTGACCCGGTGTTCACGCCGGGGCTGGCCGGGCTGGTACTGGGCGAGTTCCGCCGGCTGGCGAGCGTGACCCGCGCCGAGGACCCGGACGCGCCGCGACTGACCGAGCGGGAGACGGAGGTCCTGAGGCTTGTCGCCAAGGGCGTGACGTACAAGGAAATCGCCGAGCGCCTGGTGCTGTCGCACCGCACGGTGCAGAACCACGTGCAGAACACACTGGGCAAACTGCAGCTACACAGCCGAGTGGACCTGGTGCGCTACGCGATCGAACGCGGCCTGGACGCCTGACCCAGCCATAACGCGCACCAACACCGCCACCGACGCGCACCGCCACCACTCCGCACGCTGCACCGCTCCCCTACGCTGCACAACTCTGCACGCTGGACCGATCCGTTCGCTGGAGTGATCCGAACCCTTTGCTCGACGGCTCCGAGTGCCGGCCTGATCCCTTCCCTCGGACCGGTCCGCTGCTAAACCGCCATGATGTCCAGCAGGTAGTGACCGAGCACCGTGTTACGGGTCAGATCGAGCACGACCACGAGGAACACGTTGTTGCGCTCACAATTGACCAGAACATGCTGCAGGTTCCCCTGCGGCATGTGCCAGGCGTAGGTGACCGTGCCCCCGGAGAAGTCATGCCCCTGGAGATCGGCCTCGGGTATCACATCAAAGTAGGGCCAAAAGTCGAACGGCGGCTCGTCGTCCGGCCCGATGGGAACCGGCTCGGGCTCCATCGTGGCCTTGTACTCGGCCTCGGTCAGCAACCGCATCACGACAGCATGCCCCTTAACGCTCGTCCTGTCCCGCGTGCACACTCGCGCACCCCTGCGCCACACGCCAAACGCACCACGCGCAGACTCGTCCACGAACCTAGGCAAACTCGCGCACCGTAGTCCCCGCAGCGCGGTCCGCGCAGACTCGCGCATCGTGGTCCGCGCACACCTGCACGCCTGCCACACAACTCTTGCTTGCACCACGGTTGGTGCACTCGTGCATCCCTGCCCCGCGCAAATTCGCGCACCGTGCTCCGCGCACACCTGCACACCTGCCACGCACACCTGTACGCCTGCCACGCACGACTCCCACCGTGGTCAGCGCAAACGTGCACGCCCTGCCCCGCGCAGCTCCGCTCACACCTGATTCCCCGCAGACTGCTGCACCCAGCCTCGCGCAGACTCACGCACCATAGTCCGAGCAGAATCGTGTGCCCAGTGCCACCGTGGTCCGTGCAGACTCGCACCCTGGCCCGCGCTCATGCATCCGGGACCGCAGAGTTACGCGCCGTGGTCCGCGCAGACTCGCGCACCCTGCTTGCACGTACTCATGCATCCGGACCGTGCAGACTCATGCACCCAGCTCGCACCATCGTCCGCGCGAACTTGCACGGCCGGCCCCGCGCAGAATCTCTCACTCCGCGTCGCGCGGAGTTGCGCGGCCGGCGGCCGATTGGATTGCGCGTCTCGCTTTGCGGTGCGCACTCCTGTCTCTCGCTGAGTACTCAGGTGCGGTTGAGTAGGCGCACCGATACGCCAGGGGCGGAGTTGGCCGCACCCTGAGGGGCATGGTGAGCTATCCGTGCCCGTTCTGCGGCGCGTCGGCCGGGCTGGAGTCCGGATGTGGCGGCTGCGGGCGGCCGCCCTTCCCCGACGCGGCCGAGGTTGTGCGCCTCAATGCGCAGACGCGCGAGCTGTACGCCGAGGTGGAAGCCGCGCGCGGGCGTCTCGGGTCCGCGGTGCTCGCCTACAACTCGGTGGTGTCGCAACGCAATCTGCTGGCGGCGCGCGTCAAGGGTGCTGTCGCCAGCGCGCGGGCTCTGCGTGGCCCGGCTTCTCCGCCGCATGCTTCTCCGCCGCATGGTTCGGCCGCTGCCACTTCGGCGCCGACTCTGAGCGAACCGGCCACCGCCTCCTCCCTGCAGACTTCAGCGCCGGTTTCCTCGTGGCATGCTCCCGACGGCTCGAATGCCGCCATTCCGTCGGATGCTCCAGGCCGCCCGGATGCCGCCGCCTCGTCGCACGCTCCGGCTAACCCGGACGCCGCCGCACGGTCGCACGCTCCGGCTAACCCCGATGCCGTCCCACCGTCGCACGCTCCGGTTAACCCCGATGCTGCCGCACCGTTGCACGCTCCGGACGGGGTCGGTGGCGTCACGCCTCCCTACGTTTCTGGTCCGGGTCTTCCGGCTGGCGCGCCGGCTGGGCCGGGGGTTGCTTCGCCGGCGGTTATGTCTGGGGCGGGCTTTGCCGGGCTTGCTTCTCCGCCGTACGGGTCCGGGGCCGCCGTTTCGGGGGCTGGGGCGGTCGGAGGGTTTGAGCGGCGGCCCGAGGCGGCGCCGCGGACTGTGCAGAATCTGCTGTTCGTTCTTGGCGGGTTGC
The DNA here is from genome assembly GCF_040648435.1 of Dactylosporangium sp. NPDC049140. NCBI lineage: Bacteria > Bacillati > Actinomycetota > Actinomycetes > Micromonosporales > Micromonosporaceae > Dactylosporangium > Dactylosporangium sp. NPDC049140. Next base: position 100,228 of record NZ_JBEZDS010000030.1, read on the forward strand.
TGCTCGGGGCGGCGGCGATTGTGTTCGCGGCGGTGGCCTGGGCCAGCTTTGGGGTGCTCGGACGCGCGGCCATTCTTGCCGTTGTCACGCTGCTCACGCTTTCCGTGCCGCCGTTGGTTTTGCGTCGCGGGCTGCGCGCCACTGGCGAGACGTTCGCCGCGCTCGGGTTGTTGTTGGTTGTGCTCGATGGGTACGCCGCTTGGTATGTCGACCTTGTCGGGCTTGCCACTGGGACGATCCCCACCACGTACGCGGGCATCACGTTTGCGGTCACGGCGGCAGTCGGCGGTGGGTATGCAGTGCTTACCCGGCTGCGGGCTCCTGGGCTGGCGGCTGTGCTCGCCTTGCAGCCGGTTCTTCCGTTGCTTGCGCTCCACCGTGGGTTCGGGGCGACCGGTTGGACGTTCGTGTTCGTTGTTGTTGCGGCGCTTGATGTTGCTCTGGCCACTGTCGTATCGCGCAACTGGACTGGGCAGGATTCGCTCGGCGGCGTCGCCGTGAACGGTCAGAGCGTGCAGGACTCGCTCACCGACGCCGTTGCGAACGGGCCGAACGAACATGGCCCGCGCAGTGGTGCCGTTGCGAACGGGCCGAACGAACATGGCGTGCGCGGTGGTGGCGTTGCCGGCGGGCCGAACGAACATGGCGTGCGCGGTGGTGGCGTTGCCAACGGGCCGAACGAACATGACCCGCGCAGTGGTGGCGTTGCCAACGGGCCGAACGAACATGACCCGCGCAGTGGTGGCGTTGCCAACGGGCCGAACGAACATGGCGTGCGCGGTGGTGGCGTTGCCGGCGGGCTGAATGAACGTGGCGTGCGCAGTGGTGGCGTTGTGGGTGGGGGCTTTGGACACGACTCGCTCAGTGGCGCTGGTTCTGGGGGCCGGGGCGGGGGGCGTGCACCGGGCCGGGCGGGGTTTGGGCCGGTTGCCTGGGTTGCCGCTGTTGCTGCTGGGGTTGCCGTCCTGTCTGCGCTGCCGCCTGCGTTGCATTCGCTCGCCACAGTTGACGGGGTTCCGGCTGCGCTGCGGATTGCTGGGGTCATGGCGTTGCTGGCGGCGCTGGTGGTTGTCACTGGGGGTATGCATCCGGCTACCACCCAGGCCGGGGCCGGGGTTGCCGTCGTCATCGTTGGTGTTGCCGGGGCGCGGCTGGTGGCTGAGGTGGTTCCGGATCAGCGGTACGTTGCGTTCGGGGGGCTGGCGCTGCTCGTTGCTGCAGTTGCGCTCGTTGTGCCCGAACGGCTGCGGGGTGGTGCTCGTTTCGGGGCGGCTGTTGTCGTCTCCGGGTTCGCTTTGCCGTACGCGTTGTTTGCTGTCTACGCCGCGTTGCGTACTGCTGCGCTCGCTCTGCCTGTCTGGCACCTGAGCGGTGGTGCGAATGGACTGTCCGTTTGGGATGAGCGTGGTGCGTCCATCTTCGGCTGGCAGGAGCCGGCGGCGTTGGGGCTGCTCGCGGGGGCGGGTTGGCTGCTCGTGCGGCATCGGGCGGTACCGTGGGCGGCTCTTCTGCTCTTGACCTTTGCTTTGCCGGCCGCGTTCACGGCGCCCGAGCCGGTGCTCGCGGCGCTCGTCGATGGGGTTGTGCTCGCCGGGATTGTCGCGGTCGTGGTGCTGCGGGCCCGGGAGTGGGTTGCGTTTGTCGTTTTGCCGTTCGTTGCTGCGCATTTGGCGGTCGTCGCGCTCGTTACGCCGGGCGTCACCGTGGCGGGGTACCTGGTGCTCGGGGTGCTGGCCGCGGTGGTGACGGCGCGGGTCGGCGGGCGCGGGATCGGGCTTCCGGCGGCCGTCGTGGGCTTGTTGACGCTGCCCGTTGCGGGGGCTGCCGGGTTCTGGCTGCTTGATGTTGGTACCGCTGGATCGGGGGTTGTTCCACCCGCCCTGGCCGGCGCTACGTTCGGTTATCTACTGGTCACTGGCGCTGCTCTGGTGCTGCGCAATCGGGCTTGGAATGCGGGCACGGTCGCTACCGCGGTGGCCGGCGCCGCTGTGACCGTCGGGGCTACCTTCGTTGCTGAGGGTAATCATGGCGCTACTTGGTTCGGAACGTACGCCACGGCCGTGCTTGTTTGTGTTTGGTTCGCGGCTCGCGGGTTCCGCTCGCCGGGGGCTGGGGCTGACGCAGCCGGGCCGGGAGGAATGCCCGCTGAGGCAGCCGGGCCGGGAGGGGTGCGCGCTGACGCGGCCGGTGTGGTGCGCGCCGGCTCTCCCGGGCCGGATGCCGCATACGCCGACGCGGCCGGAGGGGGTGTGGTGCGCGCTGACGTTGCCTGGTCCGGCGTGGTGCGCGCTGATGTGGATCGCTTGAGCGCCGGGTGGCGGGGGCAGGACGGTGCGGCCGGTGGTGCGCATGCCTCGGCCGGGGTTGTGCCGGTGCTGTTCGCGATGGTCTCGTTGCTGCCCGCTGTGGCTGAGGTGCTGCTCCGGCCGCTCGGGTGGCTCGGGGCGATCTGGCGCGGGGCGCCGGTGGGGGTGGGGCTCGGGCCCGACGGTACCGAATGGTGGGCCGGGCGGCCGCCCGCGTTCGGGGCCGGGGCATCCGCGGTCACGCTCGCGGTGCTCGCCCTGCTTGCGGTGCTCGTGGCGGGGCGGTTCTCGCTGGCGCGCTGGAGTTTTGCGGCGCCGCCGGTGTTGCTCGCGGCGGTGCTCGGGTGCGTCGCGGTCGGGGCGCCGTGGCCCGCTGTGCCGGCGGTGACGCTCGCTACCGGGATCGTCGCCGCGCTCGGAGCCGCGCTGCGCCGGCCCTCACCCGGGGCCGTTGTCGCCGGGATGACCTGCTGGTTCGGGATCGTGCCGGGGTTGTCCGGACTGTTGGCCACGTCCTGGTCGACGATCCTCGGGCTCGCGCTCATTGTTGGCGCTGGGATCGTGGTGGGGGTTGCCGGGCGTACGGTGTCGGCGCGCGTGCTGGCCTGGCCGATCGCCGGGATTGCGGCCGCTTGGCTGGCGTTCGCCTCCGGGCGGGCGGCGGAGCTGCCGTTGGCGACTATTGCGTACCTGGTGCTGGGCGCGGCCGTGCTCTCGCTGGCCGGTGGGTTCCTGCTTCGGGGGCGCGAGGGCGGCGGGCCGGCGATCGACGCCGCCGGGGCCGCCGGCGGCGGGGTTGAGGGGCGGGTGCTCGATGTCGTTGCGCATGCGGTGGGCGTTGTGGCGTTCCTGCTTGCGATCGGGGACCTCGCCGCGGCGGCCGGAGTTGCTGGGCTTTGGGGGGTTGCGCTGGGGTTGCGGGCGCTCCCCGCTTCGGGCCGGGGTGTGCACGCCTCGGGGGCCGCGCCACGGTGGGTCGCCGGGGGCGGGCCGGGGCGGGTCGCGTACGTCGCTGGGGCCGTGTTTGCCGAGCTTGTCGCCTATGAGCTGGTGCTCGTGGCGCGGGAGGTGGGGGTCGCCGAGGCGTACACGGGGCCGGTTGCGTTTGCGGCGCTCGTTGCCGGGTGGTTTGCGGCTCGGCGTAATGCCGCGCTCACCAGCTGGACGGCGTTCGGGCCCGGGCTGCTCGCCGGGCTGCTGCCCAGCCTTGCGCTCGTGGCGGTGACGCCGGGGGATCCGGGGCGGCGGCTGGTGCTCGGGGCGGTGGCGCTCGCGGTGGTACTGGCTGGGGCTCGGCTGCGGCTCAAGGCGCCGATCGCGGCCGGTGGGGTTGTCCTCGCGGTGCTCGCGTGGCATGAGGTGCTGCTGTTCTGGGACTATCTGCCGCGGTGGGCACCGCTGGCGATGGCGGGGGCGGTGCTGGTGGGGTTGGCCGTGACGTACGAGCGGCGGATCCGGGACCTTACCCGTCTCCGGGATGCGATGGGGCGGATGCGCTGACGCCCACCGGCACCACGACCGCCGGACAGGCCGACGCGCCCGCGACAAAGGCCGGCCGTAGGACGAAAAGCCGTAAGAACGAACGGCCGTAAGAACGAACGGCCGTAAGAACGAACGGCCGTAAGAACGAACGGCCGCAAGAACGAACGGCCGTAAGAACGAAAGGCCGTAAGAACGAAAGGCCGCAAGAACGAAAGGCCGTAAGAACGAAAGGCCGGCCGCGAGAGTCAGACGGTGACGATCGTCGACGTGCTCCGCGCGCGCTCGGCGGCCGACAAGATGCGCGTCACCTGGGCGCCGAAGGCCGCGTCGCACGCGTGGGGGCGTCCTGCGGCCGCGTCCAGGAGGGCGTTCACGGCGTTGCCGAAGGCCTCGACCTGGTTCGCGTCCCACTCGGGGAGGGTCGTGGCGCCGTGCTCGCCGAAGTACGCGAAGCCGAAGCTCTTCGCCTCGGGCGCCGCGTCCAGCGTCAGCGAGAGCGTGCTCGCCGCCCCGCCCTCGTGGCGCAGGAGCAGGTGGGCGGTGTCGCGCGGGCCCTCGGCGGCGGAGAGGTCGACGACCGGGCCGAGCAGTGGGAGTACCACCGAAAGACCATGCGGGCCGAGGTCCCACAGGCCGCCCTTCTCCTTGCGCCAGACCGAGGCGCTGTAGGGGTTCCCGGGCTGGAAGATCGAGGTGTACATGGTGCCGTGGGCCGCGTACCAGCCGCCGAGCTCCGCGTTGGTGCGCAGGAAGGCGTCGACCGCCGGGATGAAACGGTTGGTGAAGAAGACGACCGTGGCCACGCCGGCGGCGTTCGCGGCCGCTACGACCTCGTCGGCCGCGGCCGGGTCCAGGGCCAGGGGCTTGTCGAGCAGGAGGTGCTTGCCGGCCTGGGCCGCCCTGACGGCCAGCGGGGCCTGCACGGCCGGCGGGAGGGCGATCGCCACCGCGTCGACCTCCTTGAGGAGGGCGTCGACGTCGGTGTACGCGGGCACGCCGTAGCGCGAGCCCATCTCCGCCACCTTCTCGGGGCTGCGGCCCCAGACGCCCACCAGGGTCGCCGAGGGGTGCGTCGCCAGCGCGGCCGCCTGCGTGACCGTCGCCCAGTGCCCCGTGCCCAACACACCGAATCGCATCAGAACATTGTCCCCTACGTGCCGGTCAGGGATTGTGCTGGCCTATCCAATCGTCGATCCTGGCCCACCACTCGTACAACCACTCGACGCGCTCATCCCGCCCGGCGGGAATCTCCGACGGCTCGACCGACCACCACCGCATGGTGATGGTCAGGTCCAGGGGCAGGTGGCGCCAGACGTCCGCGGCCGTGAGCAGCTTGTCCACGCCCGTGTGGGCGACCCAGATCACCCCGGCCTCCGGCGCCGCGTCCAGCGCCGCCAGCGTCCCGCCCGGCCGCGGCGCGAGCACGTGGCGCATGCGTGACGCGCGTTCGGCCATCGCCGTCAGGCCCAGGTCGCGCAGGCGCTGGATGGCGCGCTCCCGCCGTCCGGGGGTGAAGTTGCCGCCCTCCGGGAAGAGCACGAGCACGTCGTTCTCGTCGAGGCCGGTGGCCAGCTCGCCGATGCGCTCCTCGCTGTCCGCGGCGACGGTGACGAAGTGGTTCGGCAGGCGGTTGAGCATGACGTCGATGACCGGGTCCCACTGCAGGCTCTGCTTGAGCACGATGCGCGGCTCGCGGTCGAACCAGTTGATCAGGGAGTGCACGAGCAGGAACGAGTCGCCGGGGCCGGCGTGGCGGCAGAAGACGAGCTCGGGCTGGCCCGGCGCGGCCACGTCGGGGTCGGTGCCGACAACGGACACTTCGACGCCGAGGGCGAAGCGGGCCTGGTGGTACAGGATCTTCAGGAACCGGCCGGTGAGCACGTAGTGGGCGCGCTGGAAGCGGGGGCCGCGCAGCCGCCAGCCGAAGCCGCTGCCCATCCAGAGGGCGAAGAGCACGACCAGGGCGACGGCCTCCAGGAACAGGTACACCGCGATCATCCAGCCGACCCGCAGCGCGCGGAGGCGGCCGGAGCCGAGCGGGCCCAGCGCGCCGGCGAGCAGCAGCCACAGCGGCATGGTGGCCAGCAGGGCGACGATGAGCACGAGGGCGAGCGGGGTCAGCACGAGCCGGCGGATCCAGCGGGGCGGCATCTAGCCCAGTGCCTCGAGGTAGGCGCCGGTCGCCTCGTACGCGCGCTGGATGCGGCCGCGGGCGAGCTCGACCTTGCGGTACGACAGCGGCGAGTCGTCCTTCGGGGAACCGCCTCCGGTGGGCAGGACGTGCACCGTCACGTCCTCGGGCGTCTCCTGCAGCTCGCGCGCGAAGCGGTGGCGGCGGGCGACCTCGAAGGCGACCTGGGCGACGTCCCACGGGCGGCGCGGCGGGCGCAGAGGCCGTTCGACCCGGCCCACCTGCATCACGAAGACGGTCCGGGCGCCGAGGGCGACCGCGCGCCCGACGGGCACGGAGTTGACGATGCCTCCGTCGATGAAATGCTCATTTCCCAGGTGTACCGGGGGCAGCAACCCCGGCACCGCCGACGACGCGAGCACCGCGTCGACGAGCCGGCCCGACGAGAACCAGTGCTCCGCGGCCCGCTCGATGCTGGCCGCGCAGCACTGGAACGGCACCTTGAGGTCGGCGAACGTGGTGTCCTCGCCGAGCTCGCGCTCAAGCATCCGCCGCAGCGGGGCCGGGGAGTGCAGGTGGGTGCGGCGGGCGAAGCGGCTCAGCTGCCGGGGCAGCGAGTCGCCGTACACGGTGCGCGCCTGCGGCGAGGCCCACAGCTCGGTGAGCCGCTCGGCGACGTGCTCGTCCGGGGCCGCGGCGACGGCGGCGCCGTTGAACGCGCCGATCGAGCTGCCGACGATCAGGTCGGGGCGGATGCCGTGGTGCAGGACCGCGCGGGCCATCCCGACCTCGTAGGCGCCGAGCACCCCGCCGCCGCCGAACACGAACCCGACGGGGCCGACCGGCTCAGGCATGCCGCTTGCGGCGGGCGCGCTGGGCGGCCGGGGTCGACGGCACGTAGGCCGGCGGGCCGGACTGGCCCTGCGGCTGCCCGGGGCCCCGGCTCGGGTCCTGGCCGGAGTTGTTCTGGTCGCGGCCGGGCCGGTCCGGGTTGTTCGGGTCGGCGCCACCGCCGCCGCCGGGCGGGGGCCCCTGCGGCTGCCCGGTCGGCGGGCGGGACGCGTCGGGCGGCGCGTCCTGGTTGCCGTTGATCGCCGGCAGCTGCTGCTCGGGGCCGCGCTGCTCGACGCGCAGGTCGCAGGCGGTGTCGTTGAGCACGAAGTCGCTCGGCGGGGAGGGCTTGCCGCCGTGGCCCCAGACGCCGAAGGTGACGGCCTTGCCGGGCAGCAGCGGGGACTGGCCGGTGACCTTCTGCCCGCCGATGCCGGGCTCGTAGGCGCCGGCGCCCTCGACGCGGTCGACCTGCTGGCCGCCCCGGAAGAGGAAGACCAGCTGCCATGGGTCGAGCGTGCGGTTGCCGATGTTGGCAACGGTAACGCGGCCCTCGAAGCCCTTGTCGACCCCGGCCGTGTACAGCGGGTGGATGTAGAAGTCGATGTTGCAGCCGGGCTTGGGCGCCCACGGCTTCCAGATGATCATCCCGGTGGTGGCGCCGGCCGCGACCATCGTCGCCACGACGGCGACCCAGGTTCGCCGGGCGGTGCGGCTCGTCGTGGCCCGGTGGTGGTTGCCGCCGACGGCGCGCCGGACCGGTAACTCCGCGCGCCGGGGCGGCGGGGTGTCCTCGCTCGGCGGCGGCGCGTGCACCTCCTGGGTGGTGGAGCCGTCCTCGCCGGGCAGCACGACGTGGATGCCGGTGGCGGCGGCGAGCACGCGGGCGACCTCGGCCGCGGACGGGCGGGCGTCGGGGTCCTTGGCCAGGCACCGGGTGATGAGCCGGGCCACCTCGGCCGGCATGCCGGGGATCTCCGGCAGCGGGTGCGGCGGCTCGTACACGTGGTTGGCGATCATCTGCGTCGGCGTGTCCGCGTGCCAGGGCAGCCGGTCGGTGAGGCAGCGGTAGGCGAGCAGCCCGACGGTGTACACGTCGGTGGCGGCGACGACCCCGCCGCCGAGCAGCCGCTCCGGGGCCAGGTACGCGGGGGTGCCGAACACGGTGCCGTCGCGCTCGTCGTCCGGGTCGTAGGAGCCGGCCAGGCCCGCGACGCCGAAGTCGAGGATCTTCGCGCCGGCCGCGGTGAGCATGACGTTGCTGGGCTTGATGTCGCGGTGCACGACCCCGCTCTCGTGCGCGGCGGCCAGCCCGGCCGCGACCTGGGCGCACACCTGGGTGGCCCGGCGCCAGGACATCGCCCCGGAGCGCAGCCGCTCGGAGAGCAGCTCGCCCTCGAGCAGCTCCATCACCACGTACGGGCGGCGGCCGTTGCGCCCGGCGCTGACGTCGCCGGCCTCGCCGTAGTCGTGCACGGCGGTGATGTTGGGGTGCTGCAGGCGGGCCACGACCTGGGCCTCGGAGCGGATCCGCTCACGGTTGCCGGGCTTGCTCGCCAGGGCCCCGGCCAGGAGCTTCACGGCGACATCGCGGTCGAGCACGAGGTCCCGGGCCCGCCACACGACCGCCATGCCCCCGGTGCCGACGGGTGCGATCAGCCGGTACCTGTTGCCGAGGACTTCATCGGCGCTGCCGCTCACCCAGTTGCCGTCCTGATCGATTCCGGTCGTTGTACCTGGCAAACCGTACCGGGGATGGAACGCCCTGGCGAGACCCAAAATATGACCGACCCCGGCAAATCCCTAGGCCGGGGTCGGTCATATTTCCGATGTATCCGGGAGGCCTCTCAGAGCGTCAGCAGATTACCGTCCGGTACGACGATCTGCGGCCTCCCGTGCTCGAGGATCGCGGCCGCCTGCTTCGCGGCGAACCCGGGCGCCTCGCTGATGGCGGTGCCGTACACGTCGGCGGTGTTCGCCGCGATCGTCGGCCAGCCGTAGCGCTCGCCGACCATGGAGCGGGCCTGCTTGGCGACCCGGCGGGCGAACGGCTCGTCCTCCAGCAGGGTGCCGACCGAGGCGGCGAGCCCGTCGGGGTTCTTGGCCGGGAACTGCACGCCGGTGACGCCGGGCTCGACGATCTCGGCGAGGCCGCCGGTCGCGGCCACGGCCAGCGGCGCGCCGGCGGAGGCACCCTCCAGCGCGACCATGCCGAACGGCTCGTAGATGCTGGGCACGACGAGCGCGTCGGTGGCGGCCATGAGCGCGGGCAGCTCGCCCTCGCCCATGAACCCGGCGAAGCTGACGGCCCGCTGCAGCCGCAGCCGGCGGACCTCCTCCTGCAGCTCGCCGCGGTGCGGGCCGTCGCCGGCGATGACCACGCGCAGCCCGTTGTGCCGGGCCCGCAGCTCGGGCAGGGCCGCGATGAGGTCCTGGACGCCCTTCTCGTAGACCAGGCGGCCGGCGTACCCCAGCAGGGGCCCGTCGGCGGCGAACCGCGCACGGGCCGCGTTGACCGCGCGGGACGGCGCCCGCCAGACGCTGGCGTCGACCCCGTTGGCGACCACCGACACCCGCGCGGGCGCGAGGTCCAGCAGGCGCGTGACCTCCCAACGCATGTACTCGGAGCAGACGATGACCCGGCAGGCCTCGTGCCCGAGCCACCACTCGACCGAGTGAATGCACTTGTTCATCTCGTCGGGCAGCCAGCCCTGGTGCCGGCCGGCCTCGGTGGCGTGGATGGTGGCCACCAGCGGCAGGTCCAGGGTCTCCTTGAGGGTGACCGCGGTGTGCGTGACGAGCCAGTCGTGGGCGTGGATGACGTCGTACTCGCCCGTGGAAGCGGCCCGCAGCGCGGCCCGGGTCAGCGTGTGGTTGAACGCCATCGTCCAGGCCAGCAGGTTCGACGTGTTCAGCGGAAACAGGGGCGGGTCCTCGGCCGCCCGCACGATGCGCACGCCTTCCGAGTACTCCTCCAGCGGCGCGCCGGGCGCGTGCCGCGTCACGACCGTGACCTCGTCGCCCGCCGTCACCAGCGAGGTGGCCAGCGCGTGGACGTGCCGCCCGAGGCCGCCGACGACCACCGGCGGGTACTCCCACGACAACATCAGAATGCGCAACGGTCGACGTTTGCCGGTCCCAATGGTCTCGCTCACGTGGCCGCCCCCACAGATCGTTGATCAAAACGCTCGCCCAAGTACCCACGCGCAGCACCGACACACACGCCTTCTAGCCCCAGCGTGTGACCGGTTGGGTGGGTTTGAGACTCATCCTGCCCGGCCAGGGTTACCGGGGCGGCAAATCTCATTTCTGGGGTGTAACGGTCAGCCGACATTCCTTCGAACGCGCAGCACCTCTGCCACCGACCAGGCCTGGAACGGACATCCGGTGGCCCGGTGCGGGGCATCCCCGTCAGCGGTCTCGCTGACGGAACCTACACCCCACTCCCACAGATGCGCCTCGATACCCTGCAGTAGCTCACCGTGATTTCTCGCAGATCGAGCCAGGTGGGCATCGGCGTATGGGCCGATCATCCAGGGCCACACCGTGCCCTGGTGATAGGCGGCGTCGCGCCGCGCGGGATCCCCGGCGTGTACCCCGACGTAGGCCGGTTCCCCCACCGCCAAGCTGCGTGGCCCGAGCGGCGTGAGCAGGGCGGACACCGCCTCGGGGACGGGCCGGCCGCGCATCGGGCCGCGGGGCAGGCTCCACGCCAGCAGCTGGTTCGGGCGCAGCGCGGGGTCGTCCCCGCCGGGCCCGTCGACGACGTCGAACATGGGCCTTGCATCCTGCAGTGCCGTTGCGGGCGGCAACGGTGCCGGGATCGGGAAGCGGCGCTCGAAGCTCGCCCGGGCCGCGGCGAGCAGGGCCGGCACCGCACCCGCCGGGCCGCCGACGCGCTCGGCGAGGGCGGCGATCGCGGCGAGCCCGTTGATCCACAGCGCGTTCACCTCGACGGGCTTGCCGGCCCGGGGTGTGATCGGGATCTCCCCGACCCGGGCGTCCATCCAGGTGAGCGCGACGCCGGGGGCGCCTTGGGTGATGAGGCCGTCGGCGTCGGCCCGGATGCCGTAGCGGGTGCCGCGCACGTGGGCCGCGACGATCTCCTGCAGGGCGGGCAGCAGCTCGGCCGCGAGGTCGTCGTCGCCGGTACCGCTGACGTGCCGTTCAACCGCGTGCAGGAACCACAGCGTGGCGTCGACGGTGTTGTGCTCGGTCTGCCCGGTGTCCGCGGTGTTGGCGAGCATCCCGTCGTCGAGGGTGGCCGCGTAGGCGCGCAGCAGCTCCCGGCCCTCGTCGTACCAGCCGGTGCTGAGGAACAGCCCCTCGTAGGCGGTCATGGTGTCGCGCGACCAGGTGCCGAACCACGGGTACCCGGCCACGACGTCGGGCGCGCCCGCGACCCCGGCCACCACGAAGGCGTCGGCGGCGAGCACGAGCGCGGCGTCGGTGGGGTCGGCGGCGTCGTGGGTCAGGGCGCGGTTGCGGATGCGGGCCCGCTCGACGATGCGCTGGGCGCCGCGGTGCGCCTCCCCGGTGCCGGCCCAGGCCTCGACCTCGATCGTGTCGCCGGGCTCCAGGCGGGCGGTGAAGCGGCCGGCGCACCACAGGTCCTCGTGCGCCGTCAGGCCCCGGTCGGCCTCGAGACGGGCGTAGGCGCCGCGGTACCACTGCCCGATCTTCTGGAAGCCCGGCCCGCTGATGCGGAACGCGTCCTCGACCACGGCCCCGGTCCCGTGCGCCTCGACGTGCGGCGCCGGCCCCGCGGCGGACCGCTCGCCGTGCGCGTCGCGCCAGGTGACGAGCGCCTTCAGGCTCAGGGTGACCGGGCCGGGCGCGCTGACCAGCCGGTGCACGACGCCGAGGTGGGCCTGGCCGTGCACCATCGCCAGCTCGCGCTCGATCACGACCGGGCCGACCCGCCAGCGCCAGCGGGGCAGGCCGTCGACGAGCTCGAAGCGCTCCAGCAGGGTGTGGCCCCCGGGGCTGACCGCGCCGCCGGCCCACTCGTGCACGGCGAGCTCGACCTCGGCGCCCGAGGGCAGGGTGAGCACCGGGTCCAGGGCGGCCAGCGCCAGGTGGCGCCGCGCCGGTCGGCCGGGTTCGGCGATGACGAGCAGCCCGTGGTACCGCCGCGTCCGTAGGCCCGAGACCGTTCCCATCGCGTAGCCGCCGGTCCCGTCGGGGACGAGCCACTCCCGCGCCGCCCCGGCCGACAAATCCCCGCATACCTGCGCGCCGAACATGACCATGCGCACAATCTTGGTGGCTGCGGGTGGCGGGGAACGAACCGCCCCCCGCAAAATTATTGATCAAGGGGCATGGTGGTGTAGGAACGAATGCCACGTAAGGGGCCGAACGGTCGGGTCTCAACTTGACCGAAACATGAACAACGGAGAATAGCCGCGTGATCGAGGACGATGGGAACGCCGAACGCAGGAGGCTGGCCGAAGCCGACAGCGGTGAGCGCCCATGGCGGGGCTGGGGGCCCTACCTGTCCGAGCGAGCCTGGGGCACGGTCCGGGAGGACTACAGTGCCTACGGCAACGCCTGGGACTACTTCCCCCATGACCAGGCCCGTTCCCGCACGTACCGGTGGAACGAGGACGGGATGGCGGGCATCTGCGACGACCGCCAGACGTTCTGCTTCGCCCTGTCCCTGTGGAACGGCGAGGACGCCATCCTCAAGGAGCGGATGTTCGGCCTCGGCGGCGACACGGGCAACCACGGCGAGGACGTCAAGGAGTACTGGTGGTACACCGACTCCACGCCGACGCACTCGTGGATGCAGTGGCGCTACCACTATCCGCAGAAGGCGTTCCCGTACGACGACCTCGTCGCCGAGAACTGCCGGCGCGGGCGCAACGAGCCGGAGTACGAGCTCGTCGACACCGGCATCTTCGACGAGGACCGCTACTGGGCGGTCGAGGTCGACTACGCCAAGGCCGGCCCCACGGACATGTGCATCAAGATCCGGGTCCGCAACATGGGGCCCGACGATGCGACCCTGCACGTGCTGCCCACCCTGTGGTTCCGCAACACCTGGGCCTGGGGCCTGCCCGGCCGCGACTACCGCCCGGAGATCCGGGCCAAGGACAACGGCCTGCTCGCCGAGCACCGCCTGCTCGGCCGCCTGGCGCTGACCGGCGACGGGGCGCCCGTCTCGCTGTTCTGCAACAACGAGACCAACGGGCCGCGGATCTGGGGCAAAGCCGGCGAGGAGTACCCGAAGGACGGCATCGGCGACCACATCATCCACGGCACCGACAGCGTGAACCCGGCCGGCACCGGCACCAAGGGCGCCCTGCACTACGTCCTCTCGGTGCCGGCCGGCGGCACGCGGGAGATCCGCCTGCGGCTCAACCTCAACGCGCCCGGCGCCAAAGACCTCGCCCCGGCCGACCTCAAGGCCGACTTCGAGTCCACGATGACCCGGCGGCGCGGCGAGGCCGACGAGTACTTCGACGCGCTGGTCCCCCCGGCTGCCACCCCCGAGGAGAAGATGATCGTCCGGCAGGCCGTCGCCGGGCTCATGTGGGGCAAGCAGTTCTTCCACTTCGACGTGGCCCGCTGGCTGCAGGGCGACCCGGTGTCGGAGCCGCCGCCGGACAGCCGGCGGTACGGGCGCAACTCGCACTGGTGGCACATGAACAGCTGCGACGTGCTGTCCATGCCCGACCCGTGGGAGTACCCGTGGTACGCCGCCTGGGACCTGGCCTTCCACTGTGTGGCAATCGCCCGCGTCGACCCCGGCTTCGCCAAGGAGCAGCTGCTGCTCCTGCTGCGCGAGTGGTACATGCACCCGAACGGGCAGATCCCGGCGTACGAGTGGGCGTTCGGCGACGTGAACCCGCCGGTGCACGCCTGGGCCGCGCTGCGCGTGTTCATGCTCGACGGCTCGCGCGACTTCGACTTCCTCGCCCGGACGCTGCACAAGCTGCTGCTGAACTTCACCTGGTGGGTCAACCGCAAGGACGCCGAGGGCAACAACGTCTTCGAGGGCGGCTTCCTCGGGCTGGACAACGTCGGTCCGTTCGACCGGTCCGCGGCGCTGCCGGTGGGCGGCCGCCTCGAGCAGAGCGACGGCACCGCCTGGATGGCGATGTACGCGCTCAACCTGCTCGACATGTCGCTCACCCTCGCCGTGCACGACCGCGTGTACGAGGACATCGCCGCGAAGTTCCTCGAGCACTTCGCGTACATCGCCGACGCCGCCTACGAGTTCGGCCTGTGGGACGAGGAGGAGGCGTTCTTCTACGACGTCCTGCGCACCGCCGACGGGCACCAGATCCCGCTGAAGGTCCGCTCGGTCGTCGGCCTCCTCCCGCTCACCGCGACCACGATCATCAGCTCGTCGACCCTGCGCCGGCTGCCCGACGTGGCCGCCCGCCTGCGCTGGTTCCTGACCAACAAGCCCGAGTACGGCGACGTCGTCGGCGCGAAGAAGAGCCGCGGCGGCCAGCAGCTGCGCCTGCTGTCGATGGTCGGCCCCGACCAGCTCATCCGCATCCTGCAGCGCATGCTCGACGAGGACGAGTTCCTCTCCCCCTACGGCCTGCGCACTCTTTCCAGAGCCCACAAGGACGAGCCCTTCACGGTGCAGCTGGGCGAGCACGCCTACACCGTGGGCTACGAGCCGGGGGAGTCCACGAGCGGCCTCTTCGGCGGCAACTCGAACTGGCGGGGCCCGATCTGGCTGCCGGTCAACTACATCCTGATCGAGGCGGTCCGCCGTTTCGCCGAGTTCTTCGGCGACGACCTGCAGGTGGAGTACCCCGCGAAGAGCGGCCACATGGCCACCCTGGCAACGGTCGCCGACGACCTGTCGCACCGCCTCGTGAAGCTCTTCCTCAACGACGAACAGGGCCGCCGCCCCTTCTTCGGCGACGTGAACCTGTTCCAGTCCCCCGGCGAGTGGCACGACCTGCTGCTGTTTTACGAGTACTTCCACGGCGACACGGGCGCCGGGCTGGGCGCGGCGCACCAGACGGGGTGGACGGCCCTGGTCCTGGACCTGATCCTGACCCTGCGCACTCCCCCGCCCGACGCCCGCCCGTAACCTGGCTGACCTGAGCCGGCCCGGTCGCGTGGTGCTGCGACCGGGCCGGGTTTCCGGGGTCAGCTACCCGACGCGCTCGGCGTGGGGGCGGTGTTGGTGCCGGAGTACGTGCCCTGGAAGCCGAAGCTCGTCGACCCGCCGGGCGGGATCGTGCCGTTGTAGTTCATGTTCACGGCCGTGACGGTGCGGCCCGACGAGGTGATGCCGGCGTTCCAGCCGCTGCTGATCTGCTGGTTGCCGGCCCAGGTCCAGGTCACCCGCCAGGAGCTGATCGGCGTGGTCCCGTTGTTCTTCACCGTGATCGATGCGACGAAACCGGCGCCCCAGTCGCTCTCGACCTTGTAGGTGGCCGTCACCGACCCGGTGCCGCCGCTCGGGCTGGGCGACTTGGAGGCCGACGGCGAGACCGACGCGGACGCACTTGCCGACGCGCTCGCGCTGGCACTCACACTCGCACTCGCACTTGCCGAGGCGGACGGGCTGGTGCTGGTGCCGCCGAGGAACAGCTCCGAGTACAGCGCCAGCGCCATGGCGACGTCGGCCTGCGCCCAGAAGCGGTGGTACGTGAACACCGGGGCGGCCCCGCCGTTGAGGTACGCCTGGACCTTCGAGAAGTCCGGGTCGTTCTTGAGGAAGGAGCGGATCGACAGGAAGGTCGCGCCGGGGGCGATGGTGTCGCCATTGGGCATCTTGCCGGTCCAGCCGGACGGCACGTAGACCGAGTCGTTGAACCGGCTGTAGTCGGCGCGGGTCTCGGGGATGGCGATGCCCTTGCTGTCGGTGTGCTGCGCCAGGGCGTCCAGCAGGTTCTTGCCCAGCGTCTGCGCGGCGGTGTTGCTGGTGGCGGCCGCGTAGTACAGCAGCGTCTTGATGAGCGCAGCGCACACGCCGACGTCCTGGCCGGAGTCGGTGACGGTGACGCGCAGGTTGGAGTTGGAGCCCGGGCTGGACGCGTTCCAGGTGTCGGGCTGCCCGCTCCAGCTCAGCGTCGACGGGATGGAGAAGCTGCCGCCGGTACCGACGGTGACCTTGCCGGAGGCCCAGGTGACCCACTTGTCCAGGACCGCCTTCACCCGGCTGTCCTTGGTCAGGTAGTAGTACTCGGCCCAGCGCTCCATGCCCCACACCTGCATGCCGAACCAGTTGTTACTCGGCGGGTCGTGGTAGACCGGCTCCCAGTCGTAGGCCATGCCGTAGAACGTCGGCGTGCCGGACGGGGGCTGGCCGTACTGGCCGTCCCAGCTGTTGGTCGCGCCGCCGGCGATGGCCCCGTCGGCCGACTGCAGCCAGCGCAGGAACTCGATCTGGCGGGTGAGGCTGGTCGCCCAGTCCGAGCGGCCGGTCGCCGACTTCGGCGTCATCGCGCTGACGGTCGACAGCGCCCACGCGGCCACCGGGTTCTGGTAGCCGTGGTGGGCCGCGCCGTCGCCGATGCGCCACGCCCAGCCGCCGCCGGCGGTGGCGCCGCCCCACGCGTAGTACCAGCCGAGCAGGTAGTGCTGGGAGCTGCGCCCGCTGCCGGGGGCGCAGCCGCTCGGGCTGGTGCAGCCGCCGATCTGCTTGAAGTACTTGTCGAACATGCCGTAGCGCAGGTAGTCGCCCATCTTCGCGGCCTTGGCCACCGAGGCCGAGACGGCGCTCGCGTTGCCCTGCGCCGACGCCCAGCGGTACGCCCAGTAGGCCGCCTGGATGGCCCGCGCGTCGGCGTCGGGCGCGTTGGTGTACTTGTACTGCTGGGCGTAGCTCTGGTCCTTCACGAACAGGTCCAGGTAGCCGTTCTTGCCGCCGTACTTCATAAGGTCGGTGCACGGCTGCGGGATGGTCTCGAAGACCGACTCCTGGGCGCCGCGCTGGTAGCTGTTGATGTACCCGGGCCCGGGCGCGCTCGGGCCGTTCTCGGCGCCGGTGCCGGCCGTGTTGCCGTAGCCGTACACGTTGTCCACGTCGAGCAGCCAGTGCATGCCGTAGACGTCGGCGGTGCCGTAGGCGGACTGCAGCTCGGCCGCGATCGGGTCGGCGCCGGTCTTCACCGAGCTGTCCAGCGCGCTGGGGTAGTTGCTGGGCAGCGGCCACTCCGGCGCGTAGGTCGCGGGCGAGCTCGAGTTGTACGACCCGTTCGACGGCTGGTCGGCGTGGGTGGGGATGATGTACTTTTCGGCCGCCGCCCACGTGTTGTTGAACGGGGCCCAGTCGCCGGTCACCCGGCCGTACACGGCCTCCAGCCACATCCAGTAGCTGAACGCCTCCGACGTGGTCTCGTGCCCGTGGTCGGGCGCCTCGACCATGAGGGTCTCGACCGAGTGATACGGCACGCCGGACGGGCTGAAGTAGCCGCTGGCCGAACTCTTGATCTTGGCGTACATGTCGAGGAACTGCTGCGCGTAGGGGTCGGGTGCGGCGGCATTGGTAGCGGCCGATGCTTCGAGCACCTTCGATCCAACTGCGACCGCGGCGACCGTGCCGCCGACGGCGGCAACGAATTTTCTGCGGGACAGGCGGGACATGGAGCCTCCTGCGGGGTTGGCGGATACGGCGGGGGCGGGGCAGATCGAAGATCTGAATGGGAGCGTTCCCAAACCTTCGGTTTGCCGCCATACGCTGTCAATCCGGGAGGCGCGGCTACGCTGTCAACAGGGCTTATTCCTTGAAAATTACGGCCGGGCGGCCGGCGCCCGGCATCGAAGCTGGTCACGCCGGGCCGTGCGGTCGTATTGTCGTTCGTCGGGTCGGCGTCTGTCCTCGTGGGCGCCGACCCGCCACTCGCTCCGGTGCACGACCTCGACCCGGCGGCCGATCCGGACCGGGCCGGCGGGTGCGCAGCGGCCAAGTTGTGACCCCGGGCAGGTAGCGTCGACAGCATGAGCACCTACTCGGGTCCCGCCAGGCTCATCCTCGCCGACGGCACACGCGTGCCCGGGACCGCCTCGCTGAAGATGAGCCAGAACGGTGGTCGCCCTGGCTGGGGCGGCACGTTCCGGCCCGACGAAACCACCGCGGGCGCCCGTGCGGCCGCCGACGACGTTCAGATCGAGCTCCCCTACGACCAGCTCGGTCACGTCGCAGTGACCGGCACACGGCGTCTTCTCGCCACACAGATCCTGATGTCGCTGGCCGGTCGCGGCCCTGCGCCGTTCTGACCACTGTCCTTTCCGCGCTGACGCAGCGACGAGCCGTCGGCCGCTTGGCGGCCGGACGCTCGTATGGATGCAAGCCGGGAGGCGGCGATCGCCGGGCGCTGACGCACGAGGGCGTACGATCGGGCCGGAGTCGATCGAGGGGGTGCGGTGGCGGACGCGCAGGAGATGGCATCGCGGCTCGATACGTCTGTGCCGCATCCGGCGCGGCGGTACAACTACTGGCTCGGCGGCAAGGACAACTTTGCCGCTGACCGGGAGTCCGGGGACGCGGTCGTCAAGCTGTTCCCGTCGATCCGCACCGCGGCCGTCGAGAACCGGTACTTTCTGCGCCGCGCGGTCACGTTGCTCGCCGGGGAGCTCGGCATCCGGCAGTTCCTCGACATCGGGACGGGGCTGCCGACCGCTGACAACACGCACGAGGTCGCGCAGCGTCTGGCGCCTGAGTCCAGCGTCGTCTACGTCGACAACGATCCGCTCGTCATGGTGCACGCGCGGGCGCTGCTCACCGCGGCGCCCGGGGCCGGGCCCACCGACTACATCGAGGCTGACGTCCGCTCGCCCGAGCACATCCTGCAGGAGGCGGCGAAGCTCCTCGACTTCAGCCGCCCCATCGGCCTGATGCTCATCGCAGTCCTGCACTTCATCGCCGACGACGAGGACCCCTACGGCATCGTGCGGCGGCTCGTCGACGCGCTGCCTCCGGGCAGCTACCTCGTGCTGTCGCACTCCACCGGCGAGTTCCTGGCGCCGGAGGCGGTGCACGCCTTCCGTGCCGGCGCGATCCCGGTCTACCTGCGCCGGCACGACGAGATCGCGCGGTTCTTCGACGGGCTCGACGTGCTCGAGCCCGGCATCGCGTCGATCTCCAGCTGGCGCGCCGAGCACGAGCGGCAGCCCCGGCCGGACGAGTCGGAGACCGCGACGGACTGCGCGGTCGCACGTATCCCGTAGCCGTCAGAGCACCGGGGCGCGGTGGCGCTCCAGGTACGCCTCGACGTGCTCGGCGTGGTCGGGCGGGTTCAGCAGGTAGCCCTGGCCCAGCGGGCAGCCCGCCGCCCGTACCACGTCCACGTGCGACGCCGTCTCCAGCCCGCACGCGATCACGTCGATGCCCAGGCGCCGGGCCAGGGCCACCACCACGTCGACGATCGGGGTGGCCGGGCCGCGGCGGCCGGCCGGTTCGACGAAGAGGGTCTGGTCGATCTTCAGGACGTCGATCGGGAGCCGGCGGAGGTGCGACAGCGCCGTCGGGCCGGTGCCGAAGTGGTCCAGGGCGGTGCGTACGCCCAGGGCGCGCAGGCCGGCCAGCTGCTCCACGGCCAGGGTGTCGTCGGGCAGGGCGGCCTCCGTCACCTCCACGACGAGGAACTCCGGCGGGACGTCGTGGGTGTCGATCGCCGTGGCGACCGTGGTCAGCCAGCCGCCGGCCGCCAGCTGACGGGCCGAGACGTTCACCGAGACCCACAGCGTCCGGCCGTCGCGGTGCCAGCGGGAGAGCTGGCGGCAGGCTTTGTGCAGTACCCAGGCGCCGATCTCTTCGGCCAGGCCGGCGCCCAGCTCCTCGGCGATCGGGAGGAACTCCGACGGCGGCACCGCGCCCAGTCGCGGGTGGCGCCAGCGCAGCAGGGCCTCGGCACCCACCGGCTGGCGGGTGACCAGGTCGGCGATCGGCTGGAAGACGATGTCGAGCTCGCCGCGGCCGATGACGCCGGGCAGCTGCTGCTCGATGTCGGTGCGGCGGACCAGCGCGGCCTCGAACGACTTGTCGTAGCACTCCACGCGGTTGCCGTCGCGCGGCCGGGACAGCTGGCGGGCCCGGCGGCGGGCCACGTCCGCGTGGCGAAGGGCTTCTTCGGCGGTACCGGCGCCAAGGAGATCGGCCACGCCGACGTCCGCGGTCAGATGCACCGTGTGGCCGGGCAGGTGGAAGGGCTCGGCCAGGGCGGTGGCCAGGCGCGTGGCCAGGGCGAAGGCGTGCACCAGGGGCGCCTCGACGAGCACGGCGAACGCGGTGCCGCCGAGGCGGGCGGGGAAGCCGGCGAGGCCGTCGGCGCCGTCCCGGGGGGCCGTCGCGGTGCGCAGGCGGCGGGCGGCCTCGATCAGTACCGCACCGGCGACCGCCGGGCCGTGCAGGTCCGCGACGCTCTCGAACCGGTCCAGCTCCAGCACGAGCAGGGAGCCGGGGCGGCCCTCGTGGCAGGCCTCGCCCGCGGCGGCGACGAACCGGCGGCGGTTCGCCAGGCCGGTCTGGTCGTCGGTCCACGCGACCTCGTCGAGCGTTCGCTGCAGCTGCGTGCGGTCGCCGACGTCGCGTACGTGCACGACGAGCCCGGCCACCTCCGGCGCGGTGCGCTGGTCGCTGACCGTCGACTCAGTGTCGCGCCAGCGGCCGAAGCCGTCGCGGAGGCGGGCCTGCACGAGTACGTTCTGACGGCCGTCGAGCACGGCGCGCAGCGCCTCGGTGACGGGGCCGTGGTCCTCGGTGTGGAGCAGGTCGGTCAGCGGGCGGCCGAGCGCGTCCTGGTCGGACAGGCCGAACTGGCGCGCGGCCGCCGGGCTCTGCCAGCGCACGACGAGGTCGGCGTCGAGCACGATCGTGACGTCGGTCGAGCCGGACACCAGGGTGCGGAAGCGGGCTTCGCGGCCGGCGAGCCTCAGCGCGTACCGCCGGATGTCACGCGCGGCGAGCAGCTCACGCACGGCGAGGGCGGCGAACGCGGCCACGCCCAGGCTGACCGATGTGGCGTCGAACCGGCCCCCGGTGAGCAGGTGGAAGGCCGAGACGATGACGGCGAGCAGGGCGGGGCCCATGAGCAGCGGGTACGCCGCGAGCGTGCCGCCCTCGTCGTACGCCTCGGGGCGGGTCGGCTCGTCGCCGGCCCGGCGGGCGCCCGCGGTGATGAGGAACGGGCCCGCGACCATCGCGAGCCCGGCGACCACGAGGCCCGCGGTGACCGCGCCGGGAGCTGCGGGCCAGGCACGGTGGTGACCGAGGAGCAACAGGGAGTACACGTCAAGGCCGACGATCGAAAGTGCGGCTCCGCCGGCGCAGCCCAGCGCCGCGGGACGGTGCCGCACGGCGCGCAGGCCGGTGACGACCGCGACGGCGACGGCCACCGAGCCGGTGACGGCCACGGCCAGCCGCAGCGGCCCGGTGCCCGGCGGCGCGGTGCGGCCCAGTGCCAGCACCCACGCGCAGTAGAAGAGGCTCACGCCGATGCCGGCGCCGTCCAGCAGGCGGCGCAGCCGGGCCCCGAGGGTCGGCGCGGCGCCGGGGAGCAGGAGCAGGCCGAGGAGGTACGTCGGGGCGGCGAGCAGCGTCGTCGCGGCGGCGACCGGCCCCGGGACGAGCGCCAGGACGCCGGTGACGGCGACGCCCGCGCCGGCGATGAGCGCTCCCATGCCGAGGAACCCGGCCCCGCGGCACGGCCCGAAGTCGCGCCGGCCGTGGTGGATCCGCAGCGCCAGCCTGATCAGCGCACCGGCGTGTAACAGCGCGGCGCCCGCGGCCGCGACGGCGACCGCGACGAGGCCGAGGACCGGCCCGATGGCGGCGGCGGCGCTCAGGGCGGCCGCCGTGGTGAGCAGAACGAGCCAGAACGTGCGCGGGTTGCCGATCACTGCAGTGCCGCTTTCACGAGGAAGCGCTGGGGATGTGCTCAACCCGATCAACGAGGCGAGGCGCTCGGGGTTACTGACCGGTCGTGACAATCCGGTGAACGGCCTCGATCCGTTCGCGGCGTTCTGCTTCGGCGACGGTACCGCGGGTGAGCTCGTCCAGCAGCAGCCCGTCGATCAGCCCGATCAGCAGCCGCCCGCGCTGTCTCGAGCCGGTGAGTGCCTCGGCCCGCTCGACGAAGCCGCCGGCGAGCCGGGCCGCGGCCTCGCCCAGCTCTCGGCGCGCCTGCGGGTCGAGCATGAGCATGAAGCGCGCCCTGGTCCGGTGGGAAGTTGCCCAGCGCTGCAGTACCTCCGCCAGGTCGGCGCCCTCAGTGTCCTGCAGGTCGAGCTCGGCGATGCGCTCGAGGGCGGCGGTGAGCAGGGCGTTGCGCGTCGGGAAGTGGTAGCTGCAGGTGCCTTGGGGCAGGCCGGCGCGGGTGTCTACGGCGCGGTGGGTGAGGGCGCGTACGCCGTCGTGGCCGAGCACCTCGATGGCGGCGTCGGCGAGGCGGCTCTTGCGATCCGCGTCTTGTTGCTTCACGGGGTGGATGCTACAGGTGTAGCGTGCGCTTGCTACATCTGTAGCGGGCTTCTCGGCGAAATGTCGGGCCGCTTCGCTAGGCCCGACATTTCGGACATATACCCTGACGGGGGATGCGCTGGTTGTGTTGGGTTATGCGGCACTTGGGTTATCCGTCCGAATCGGGGAGGAAGCGTGCGCGCGATTGTTGTCGGGGGCGGGATTGGTGGGTTGGCGACGGCCCGTGGGCTGACGCTGTGCGGCTGGGACGTGGCGGTGCTGGAGCGGCAGCCGCGGCTGGAGGCGGCCGGGGCCGGGTTGTCGTTGTGGCCTAACGCGCTGCGGGCCCTGGACTGGCTCGGCGTGGGCTCGCGCGTCCGGGCCGCCGGGACGCCGATCACGGGCGGTGGCCTGCGCACCGCGGACGGTGCCTGGCTGTCGCGGGTCACGGTTGCGGCCGGCCCGATCGTCGTGCATCGCGCGGATCTGCACGAGATCCTGGCCGAGGGCCTTTCCGTCCGTACCGGCGTCAACGTGACAGATGTGCGCACCCTCGACGCCGATCTGATCGTCGGAGCGGACGGAATCGGCAGTGCGGTGCGCGCACAGTACGCACCCAAAGTGCGCATCCGCGACAGCACGAACGTGTCCTGGCGCGCCGTAGTACCACCAGACCCGAACATCACCAGCGGCGGCGAGACAATGGGCCCGGGCGGCCACCGTTTCGGCTACGCCCCGATGGGCAAGCGCGGCGTCTATTGGTACGCCGTAGCGCCCGGCCCATTGCGCACCACGTCCAGGACCGAGCAGCTCACCGAGCTGGCCGACCGGTTCGCGGCCTGGCACGATCCGATCCCGCGCCTGCTGGCCGCGACCGATCCGAACACATTGCTGCACCACCCACTGCACGACCTGCACCCGGTGGCGCCGATGCGGTTCGGTGACCGAGTGGCCCTGGTCGGCGACGCAGCGCACGCAATGACGCCATACCTCGGCCAGGGCGCGTGCCAGGCCCTGGAGGACGCGGTAACACTCGCCGCACTCGTATCACAGCCGCCGTCGCCCACGCGCAGACCGCGTCCGACGGAGGCGCTCGTGCGGCCGCCGATTGCAGAAACACGCACGTCGCCGTCCGCTTCAGCAGTGCATCGGACGCCGCCGATTACAGAAACGCGCACCTCACCGTCCACGCCAACCGCGCACCTGACGCCGCCGATTACAGAAACGCGCACCTCACCGTCCACGCCAACCGCGCACCTGACGCCGCCGATTACAGAAACGCGCACCTCACCGTCCACGCCAACCGCGCACCTGACGCCGCCGGCCGCCGAGGCGCTCATTTCTCCACCATTTGTGTCCGTGTCGCGGACGGACACAAATGTGCGCATGGGGCGATCGGTTGCGGAGGCGCTCGTGGAGTACGACCGGATTCGGCGGCCGCGGGTGGCCATGGTGGTGCGGCGCAGCCGGCTCGCCGGTCGGATGTCGGGTGCCCTTGCGCGGGCCGTGTTGCGCGTGTTGCCCGCGCGCGTGTTGGTGCGCGGCGCGGAGAAGGTTTCGGCCTGGGAGCCGCCTACGCGGGAAGCCGGGCGTTGCTGATCTCGTCGCGGCCCAGCCAGGAACGCAGGCGGTGGCGCAGGCCGCGGCGCTCGGGTACGTCATCACCCACGATGTCCGCGATCACGGCCGTGATGTTGTCCGGGCCGCCGGCGCGCAGGGCCAGATCGACGAGGCGCTCGACGCACTCGTCGACGTCCGTGTACTCGCGCATCGCCTCCTCGATCGTCTCCGCGCGCAGCACGCCGGACAGGCCGTCGCTGCACAGCAGGTAGCGGTCGCCGGCGCGGGCGGCGGTGACGGAGTACACAGGATCGGTCGGTTGTCCTTGCAGGACCCGGCTGACCAGGGAGCGCTGCGGATGGGTCGCGGCCTCGTCGAGCGTGATGCGCCCTTCGTCCACGAGCAACTGCACGTATGTGTCGTCTTTTGTGATCTGGGCGAATTCGTCGCCGCGCAGCAGGTACGCCCGGGAGTCTCCAATGTGGACCAGGCCGATCCGCTCGCCGGAGAACAAGATCGCGGTGAGCGTCGTGCCCATGCCCAGCTTCGACGGGTCCTCCTCGACCTCGTCACGGATGCGCCGGTTGGCGTCCGACACCGCGGTGCGCAGCGCGGTGAGCAGGTCGTTGCCGGCGAACTCCTCGTCGAGCGGGCCCATCGCCTCGATCGCGAGCCGGCTGGCCACGTCACCGGCCGCCATGCCGCCCATGCCGTCAGCGACGGCGAGCAGCCGGTCGCCCGCGAACACCGAGTCCTGGTTCTGGTTGCGCACCAGGCCGGTGTCGGTGCGCGCGGCCCAATGCAGGGCGAGCGGCTGATGACCCTCGTCGACCACGCCCTCTGCGACACCCTCTGCCATGCCTGACAGCGTGCCGTATCGATACGGCGGGCGTCTCTACGCACTTGTGCGTATCGTGACCGCATGCCGACCGCCCCCTTCATCGGACGAGCGGCCCAACTCGCCGAGATCGAGGCGGCGTGGGCGGCGCGGCGGCCCGGGATCGTGCTCATCACCGGCGAGGGCGGCAGCGGCAAGAGCCGGCTGGTCGCGGAGGTGCTGCGCCGCCTCGACCTCGATGGCACGGCGGTGCTGCGGGGCTCGGCGCGGCCGCAGGGCGCGGCCCCGTACGACTGGCTGGCCTCGGTGCTCAACGGGCGCCCGGCGGCGACCCTGCCCGTCGAGGAGTCGCTGCTCAACCGGCTCGCGCAGCGCTCCCTGGACGCGGCCGAGCCGCGACTCGCCCCGGCGACGACACTGCGCGCGGCGGTCGACGTTGTACGTGCGTTATTGAGCGGTACCGCCACCAATCACTCAGAACTCGGCATCGTCGTCGTCGAGGACCTGCACGACCTCGACCCGGCCAGCCTGGCGCTCGTCGCCGAGCTCGCGGCCGCGGCGGAGACGCTGCCCGCGCTCCTGCTCGTGACGAGCCGCCCGCCGCAGGAGGCCGCGTTCGCCCCCGCGGCCGCGCGCACACTGCGCCGGCTCGGCGGTTCGCCGTCCGTTCTGCGCGTTCATGTCGCACCGTTCACCGCGCGCGAGACCGCCGAGCTGATCGAGGCCACGTACGGCAGCGCCCCCGCCCCCGAGGTCGTCCGCGGCGCGCGGCGGCGGACCGGCGGGAACCCGTTCTGGCTGGCCGAGCTCCTGGCGGCGTACGACACCGCCGGCGACCTGCCCGCCGCCCCGCTCCCCCCGCACGTCGTCGGCCTGCTCGTGGAGCCGCTGTCGAGCGAACCGGAGCTGGTCGGGCGGGTGGCCCGGGCGGCGGCACTGCTCGGCGACCCGGTGGAGAGCGACGTGCTCTTCCACGTCTGCGGCGGCGACGTCGAGCCTGCGCTGCGCCGGCTGCTCGACCTCGGCCTCCTGCTCATCGCCCCGGACCTGGCGCCGACCGGATCGCTCAGATTCCGTCATCCACTCCTGCGCGAAGCGCTCGCCGCGGGCGTGATGCCGCGCGAACGCACACGCGTGCACTCACTCGCGCGCGGACTGGCCGTCGAGCTGGGCGACAACGCCGCGCTGGCCCGGCATGCGGCCGCCTTGGGTCGTACCACGGAAGCCCGCACAGCCGCCGCCCGCGGCGCGGCGGCCAGCCTGGCCACGGGCCTGCCGGAGGCGGCGCTGGACCTGGTCGCGCTGGGTTTGAGCCTGCCCGTCCGCACTTCCGATGATGGCCACGGCGGCGGGTCCGGGTCTGTACCACCCGACCACAGATCTTCCGTGGGCCTCGAGCAACCGCCACTTGCACAATCGAACACACACGATGCGCAGCCGGACACACAGCCAATCGCGCACAGCAGGCATCCAGGTGCACAACTCACCGCGCACGACGAGCAGTTCACTGCGCACGACGGACAGCTAGACGCACAGCGCACCGCGCACGACGGACAGTCAGGCGTGCAGAGCACCGCGCACGACGCATCGCGCGCCGTGCACAAAGCACAGCCGGGCGGGCATTTAAATGCGCAGGACGCTCAGTTCACGGGGCACGACGGACAGTTAGACGTGCAGAGCGTCGCGCGTAATGTGCGGCCGGGCGCGCGCTCGAATGCGCAGGACGCGCAGTCAAGTTTGTCGGCCAGTGCGCGCGGTGGGCAGTCAGCGGTGCTCGATCGTGACGAGGTTTGGGTTGCTCTCGCTGGGGTTGGGGCCGCGGCGGCGTTTGTCAGTGCTCGCTTTGAGGTTGCTGCCAACTATGCCGGGGACTGGCTGCACGAGGTACAGCAGACGGATGACCGTGACGGGACGGCTGATGCGCATCGGCAGCTCGCGGCCGTTCGGTGGTGTCTCGGGGACCCCGGTGGGCATCGGCGGTCGCTCGACCGGGCCGCGGCCGTTGGAGGGTCGGCGGCTTCGTTGGCGCGGCAGCGGGCGGCCGAGGCTGAGAGTGCGCTGCGTACCGAGGACGCTGCTTCCGCGCTGCCGCTCGCCGAGGCTGCGGTTGGGGCCGCCGAGCGGGCCGGGGTCGGGATTGCGTCCGCGTCGGTCACGCTCGGCACGGCGCTGGCGCTGACCGGGGACTTTGAGCGGGGGGTTGCGCTCCTGCGCGCGGCGCGGCAGCTTGCTGGGCGCGAGCACGATCCCGTCACGATCGGACGTGCGGTGCACAACCTGGTGGCCGTCAGCCTGCCGCGGCTGGGCGAGGTCATGGGCTGGCGGCTGTTCGACGAGGCTATGGGGACGATCGGGCGGTACGGGCTGGAGTTCTGCGCCGGGCGCACCACCACGCTCGGCGTTGCGCACGCGATGCACACCGGCGACCTGGCCCGGGCCGAGGCGCTCGTCTGGTCGCGGCTGCCGATCGAAGGCGATCCGGTTGAGCGGGTGCGGTTCACTGCGCGCGCGGGTCTGCTCGCTTTGGAGCGTGGCGACGACAGTCTTGCGGTGCGGATGCTCGCACGGGCCGACGCTGAGGGGCGCGACTCGGGGCTGGTGCGGGTGTTGCGGGTGGCGGTGGCGGCACGGGGAGTACACCCCGTTGATCCCGCGGAAGCTCTGCGTGACTGCGTCGGGCGGTGCGGGCCGGCCCGGCTCGCGGAGGCGGCGCGGTGGGCGCTGCACGGCGGGGTACCGGCGACGGTCGTCGAGGAGCATGTGCCCGATCGGCCTGTGCGGCTGCGGTTCCTGCTCGCCGTGGCCGCGGGACGCGATGCCGACGCGCTCGAGCTCCTGCCGGTTGCGCTGGGCGCCGACACGCTGAGTGATGCGGGGGTTCGTCACCGCGTACCGGCGGCGGGGGGCGATGCCGGCGGGCTCGGGCCCGGTGGGTTCGGTGCCGGCGGTACGGGGATCATCGGGCTCATCTCCGGGGACTCGCGCGGGCGCGGGGCGGCCGGCTCCGGTGTGCGGCGATCGGCGCGGCGGGCGGCGGTCGCGGCCGTTGCCGACGGCGTCGGGCCCGACGATGAGGTCGGCGGCGGGGTCGAGGCCGGCGGGGCGGTGCTTGGGCGCGGGGACGGGGATGGGCGGGCTGAGGATGCGGCGGTACACACGGCGGCTGCTCATGCTTTGGTGCGGCTCGGGCGCGCGGGCGACGCCCGTCGGCATGCGGAGCGTGCGGTGGCTCTGCTCGCGCACTGGCCCGGGTGGCGGCTGGCCGAGGCCGAGACGCTGTTGCACAGTCTGCGCGCGGGTGGTGACCTGACGGCGCGGGAGTTGGAGGTGCTCGGGTGTCTTGCTGCGGGGATGACGAATCAGCAGGTCGCGAGCTCGCTGGGGATCTCGATCCGGACTGTCGCGGTTCATGTGTCGAACCTTCTGCGCAAGACGGGGGCTACCTCGCGGACTGAGGCGGCGCTGTGGGCTGTGCGGCATCGGCTTGCTCCTGAGCGGTGATTCTGGCATTTCCGGAAAATCCGATAAGGGTGACCGACGTTGGGTCTGCTGGCTTCTGGCGTGGCCTCGAGCGCAGGGTTACTTGGACTTTGGGGCTGCCCGACGACGCTCGGCCGATGGTGGCGGGAGCTTGCGCTCCCGCAACGTGTAAGCGTGGTCGCTGTTCGTTGTTGCGTGCGGTTATTCCTCTAGGCCGTGGTTCGCCGGCGGGTTCGTGCGGGTCGTCATTCGGTGGTCCCGGATTTGTGCGCTATATGAAGCGGGGCGGCGGGTTTCTGGGGTGGTTGGGATAATTGTTTTGTGGTGGGGCAGATATCGTTGTTCAGTCGGGCGGAAGTGGCTGCTATGCGGGATCGGACTCGGGCGCGGAATTGGTCGCCTTCTCAAGATGCGTTTCGGCGGGAGCATGCGGAGCGTCGTTACTGGGGGCTTCGGCGGCGGTATGCGGAGAAGCTTCGGCGGGAATATGGCAGTGAGGCGGCGGGGTATGCGAGCTTCGCGCGGCGGGCGGCTGAGGCGAAGGCGAGCTATGAGCGGCGGGCGGCAGCTGCCCTTGCGTCAGCCCGGCCGGGACGGGTTGAACAGGTTGAATGCGCCGGGCCGCTCTCCGGCCAGGCCGACCGTCCCGGACCGCCGGTTGAGCAGGCCGAATGTTCCGGGCCGCCAGTTGAGCAGGCCGAACGTCCCGGACCGCCAGTTGAGCAGGCCGAACGTCCCGGACCGCCAGTTGAGCAGGCCGAACGTTCCGTCCCGCTGGATGGGCTACCCGTGGAGCAGGCCAGCGCCGGCAACGACTGGGAGCCCGCGGCACGGCCGAGCGGGGAAAGCGCCGATCGGGGCGGGCCCACACGCGAAACCGCCCCGCGATGGCGCCACGATCGCGTTGGGACCGTCGTGGCGTCACGATTCGGAACAATCAGTCGGAGACCTCGTCGACCAGTGCATTCTGCCTGTCGCCGAAGTCTACGAGAGCCGGTATCGATCGGTCATTGTTCCAACGGACCGCCGGGGCGAAAAAGTATCACGGGAAACAGCGACTCGCCCGTTCGTATGCCGCGGTGGCGCGTCAGGTTGAGAAAGTTCGGCCGAACTGGATTACTGCTGCGTCCAGTTCCTCGTACGCGGCGTCGCTTATGGAGTCGTCGCGGGTTCGGTCTGTCAGTTGTCTGCGCAGCACCTCGATGCGGTGTGCCGCGTCCGTGCCGTCTGACAGGAGGTTGTTCACCTGGTTGCGGATGTCCAGCGCTACGTCCGGGCGGATTTCGTTCGTCTGGGAGCGGCGGTCCACGATGTCCAGGACGGCTTTGGCCGCGGCCTGGCGCGTCAGGGGCGACGGCGGGGCCGGGGGCGAGGCGGGCGGGCTGGCCGGGCCGGTCTGGGTGGCCGTGCCCAAGCGGCGTGGCTGCGTGGTCGGGGTGGGGGTGGCCTGCTGGTTCGGGGGGCCCGGTACCACCGAGACGAGGATGCTTACCGATGGTCCGGGGGCCGCGTTGTCGCCGGGCCTCGGGCCGGGGTCGTCCTGTTGCAGGATGAGCACAGTGAGTACCGCTGCCGCTGTCACGATGATCGGCACGGACAGCAACGCTCGGCGGCGGGTGAGCATTGTGGACGCCGCGGACTTCGCGCCCAGGATGCTGGCCATTTCCGCGGCCGTCGGGCGGCGCAGGGGGTCGGTGGACAGGCAGCGCAGGCACACCGCGGTGGCCGCGGCCGGTAGGCCGGGCACGTTGAGGACCGGGCGGCGCTCGGCGGCCAGGGCGCGCTCGAGCTCCTCCCAGGTCGTGGCCGGGTAGGGCGGGGCGCCGGTGAGCATCTCGTAGAGCAGGACGCCGAGCGCGTACACGTCGGTGGCGCCGCTGGTCGGGGCGCCGGTCAGGCGTTCCGGCGCGACGTAGGGCGGGGTGCCGAACGTCATCGCCTCCTCGCGCTGGCCGATGTCGGCGGCGATGCCGAAGTCGAGCAGGCGCACGCCGTCGGTGGTGAGCATGACGTTCTCGGGGGTCACGTCGCGGTGCACGACGCCGCGGCGGTGGGCGGCGTGCAGGACGTCGGCGACGGTGGCGGCTACCGCGACCGCCTCGGGCCACGGCATGGGGCCCTTCTCCAGGCGGGCGGCGACGGAGATGCCGTCGAGCAGCTGCATCACCACGTACGCGGCGATGCGACCACGCGGCGTGACCGTCTCGCCGTAGTCGTACACGCCGATCGCGTTCGGGTGCTCGATGCGGGCCGCGGCCCGGGCCTCGCGGCGGATGCGGTCGCGCTGGCCGCCGTCGGACGCGATGGGGCCATCGAGGACCTTGACCGCGACCGTGCGCTCCAGGGCCGAGTCCCAGGCCCGCCAGACGACCGACATGCCGCCCGCGCCGACGGGCTGTTTGAGGATGTAGCGGCGGGCGAGGATGTCGCCCTCCCGCAGCTGAGCACCGCGCATTCTACGTGGTTGCCCGCACAACGAGTTCGGTAGGCAGGATCGGCGTGACCTCGTCCGGGTCGAGCAGCAGGGCGGCGACGACCGCGCCGAGTTCCTCGACGGGCTGGCGGACCGTGGTCAGGGCGGGCGTCGTGAAACTCGCGACCGGGGAGTCGTCGAAGCCGACCACGGCCACGTCCTCGGGCACCCGCCGGCCGGACTTGCGCAGGGCCTGCAGCGCGCCGGCGGCCATCGCGTCGGAGGCGACGAAGAGCCCGTCCAGGCGCGGGGTGCGGTCGAGCAGCCAGGCCGCGGCGTGGCCACCGGACGGGGTGGTGTAGTCACCGTATGCGATGAGCGGCTGGCGGCCGGCGGCGATCATCGCGCGACGGTACCCCTCGAGGCGGTCGGCCGCCGCGGGCGAGTCCGGCGGGCCGGCGATCGTGGCGATCGTCCTGCGGCCGCGCAGGAGCAGATGCTCCACGGCCTGGCGGGCGCCGTCGCGGTTGTCGACGTCGGCGAAGGGCACGGCCAGCTCCGGCCGGCCCGCGGCGCGCAGCGGCACCCGGGACGCGGCCAGCGACACGGCGAGGGGGTGCTGCGCCGGCGCGCCGACGAGCAGCACGCCGCCGACCCCGCCCGCGGTCAGGAACTGGGTGGAGCCGGCCACCGTGCCGCGCGTGGCGGACATGGTGATCAGCGGCACCCCGCGGGTCGCCAGCTCCTCCTCGGCCCCGGCCAGCAGCCGCGCGACGAAGCCGTCGCGGAAGAGCCGGGCGGCCGGCTCGAACACGACGGCGGCCACGGGCAGGCCCGCGGCCTGGTGGTCGGTCCGGCGTGGGGCGCGGTGGCGGACGTACCCCAGCCGGGCGATGGCATCGTGCACCGACACCCGGGCGGAGGTGCTGACCCGCACCCGGCCCGTGAGGACCCGGGAGACGGTGGCGGCGGAGACCCCCGCGGCGGCGGCGACCTCGGTGACAGTAGGTGGTACAGGTTCGTCGGTGTGCTCAGGCATCAAGTCTCCTGTGGGAGCGATTCCTGCGGTCAGCGTCAGCCAGAGTTACCGCGATGTCAACTATTGGTTTCGATCACGCTCATGGTCGCAGCCATCACCGTAAATTGTGTTGTGTCGAAGTTCGCTGGGGCTACCGCTGGTGCGACCGGATAGGGAATAGTCGTCGATTGTGTCCGGGATCGAGGTTGGCCGCAGGGTGCTAGACCGCTACCTGCTGGTCCGTCCGATCGCCCGGGGCGGGATGTCGCTGGTCTACGAGGCCGTCGACCTCGAGCGGATTAGACCGGCGGCGGTGAAGGTACTCGCCCCGGCGTTCGCGAACAACACCCGAGCCTGTCACGCCGCACGCCGCGAGCCGCACCTGATGCAGCGGATGCGCCACCCCACGGTGCCGAAGGTCTTCGCGTTCGGCGAGATCGAGGCCGAAGGCGTGTCCGTGCCGGCCGTCGCGATGGAGCTGCTCAACGGGGTACCGCTGGCGACCCGCCTCGGCGAGGGCCCGGTGCCCTGGCAGGAGGCGGTGGAGATCGCGGCCTCGGTCGCCGAGCTGCTCGCCGTCGCGCACCGCCGCGGCATCGCGCACCGCGATTTGACGGCCGACAATGTCATGCTGACCACGGCGGGCGTCAAAATCATCGACTTCGGGCTGGCGGTACCGTTCGCGCACCCGTCGGCGTCGCGGGTCGAACACGCTCCGGCGTGGGACGTGTACGCGCTGGGCGTCCTGCTGTACCACATGCTGACCGGCCGCTCGCCCCACGCGCCCGGGGCCAGGCTCCTGCAGGCCGCGCCGACGCCGGTGGTCCTCACCCCCGGGCTGCCACGCTCGGTGGCCGAGCTGTGCCGCCAGTGCATGGCCAAGCGCCCCGCCGAGCGGCCCGAGAGCGCCGCCGTCGCCCTGTCGCTGTGGGCCGAGTTCGCCCCCGGCTGGCGGCAGCCCCTGGACTTCACCGAGAGCTACGGAACAGCATCTCGTCACGTTGTGTGATCACCGGGTTTCGCCTGCGTAAGGCCTCAACGGCGAGCGCATCCGGTACACCTCGATGGCCCACGTCGAGCAGCAGGGCCCGGTCGACGTCAAGCGGCTGGTCCACAGCGGCTCCACGAGGCCGGACCCCCGCGCGGGGTCCGGCCTTCGCCGTGCGCACTCCCCCTCGGCGCGCGCGGCGATTCGCCGTCGCCCTCCCGGACCGGTGCGCGACGCGATGCACCGAGTCGCGCCGCCGCTTGCCGGCCACCCGAACCCGACGGCCGCGGACGGGCGAACCGGTGCCCGCCGCTGGACAGGCCGACCGCCGCCGGCCACCGCGGACGGGCGGGATTGCCCGATATTGCCGGCCACCGCGGACCGACGCCGACCACCGCGGAGGGGCGGACCGCCCGGCATCGCTGAGGCGCTCACCGCCGAGGGTGCGGACCGAAACGAACGCGCGGACCAAACGAACGCGCAGGCCAAACGAACGCGCAGGCCAAACGAACGCGCAGGCCAAACGAACGCGCAGGCCAAACGAACGCGGGGCGAAACGAACGCGGGGCGAAACGAACGCGGGGCGAAACGAGCGCGCTGGCAAACGAGCGTGGGACGAAACGAGCCCGCGGGCGAAGCGAGCGCGGGGCGAAACGAGCGCGGGGCGAAACGAGCGCGCGGGGCGGAGCGGCACCAGCTCGCGGGCGGACTGGGCCGACCGCGCGCTGCGGGTCGGCCCGGCCCCGCCCGGGGCGGCGCGGCATGGCCATCGCGGCGCGGCATCGCGTTCCGGCGCGGTGCGGGTTCCGCGCGTTGAGGGAAGCGGCCGGCCGCGAGGACGACGCGGCTTGGCCGGCGCCGCCCGGCGGCTAGTGGGAGGGACTGATCGGTGGGCCTCGGTCGATGGCGTTGTCGTCTGAGCGGTGGCCGAGGAGCCGGGACGGGGATTGCTTGTCCTTCATGCCGTCCAGCCTTCTCCCCCGGCGGTCGGAGGGGAAGACAAACTTTTCGCCTGTGGATAACCCGCGAATCCGCTGGTCTGGGGGTGCCGAGAGAAGGGCGGGACGATGAGAACGGGGGGCGAGGAAACCCGCGGAGAAGCTGAGGAAGAAGCCCCGCTGAGCGCAGGGCGGGCGTCAGTGTTCCAGGAGCAGGTGGGGCATGAGGCGTTCGATGGCGCTGAGGTCGTACACCCGGCGGATCTCCGTCACCAGGCCCGCCTCGTTGACGGTCAGGAACTCGGCCAGGCGGAAAGTCTCGCCCGACAGGGCGCAGTCGTAGACCAGGGCCGCCCGCCGGTCCAGAACCGTCTGTGAGAAGACCGTCACCGAGTCCAGGGCGGCCGCGTAGTCCGTCAGGAGTTCGATGAAGTCGCCGTCCGGGTCCAGGTTCGTCTCGATCGCCGGGGCGGCGGCCAGAAGTCTGAAGATGTCCGTCGTGCGCCCCGTCGTCCAGGCCGTGACCCAGCGGGCGGCGACGTCCTCCACCGCGATGTCCATCGCCGCATATCCTCGCATGTCCGCCCCGCACCGCCGCACCCACACGGCCGCGCCCGGCGCCCGACGAGCAGGGCGCCGATGCGTGGGATGAGGTCGTCGACCGGCGAGCACCGGTGGTGCGCGCTCATCCGGTGCCCGAGCGCGCTGCCGTAGATCCTGAGGGGGTGTGGGTGGAGCTTGCTCCCCCACCGCGAGCGCGAGCGAGCCGGGAAACACAGCTTCCAGGAAAGGGCTTTCCTGGGTAGCATCCGGGGCATGTTGCGCATCGATTCGGAACTCACCGGCAAGGATCTCGTTGCCGACGTTGAGCGGATGTTCGAGCTCTCCGCCGGGAAGATCCTGGCCCTGGACCCGGACGGAGGTGGCGGGTCGCCGGTGTTCACGGTCGACGGGCGGTACACGGCCCGGGGCTGGACCGAGTGGACGCAGGGGTTCCAGGTGGGCTCGGCGCTGCTGCAGTTCGACGCGACCGGCGACGACCGGTTCCGGACGCTCGGCCTGGAACAGACGCGAAACCTGATGGCGCCCCACGTCAGCCACATCGGCGTGCACGACCACGGGTTCAACAACGTGAGCACGTACGGGGCGATCCTCCGCCTGGTCAAGGAGGGCCGGGTCGAGGAGAGCGAGAAGGCCGCCGCCGAGCTGGCGTTGAAGGTCTCCGGGGCGGTCCAGGCCGCGCGCTGGCAGAAGACCGAGGACGGCAGCGGGTACATCTACAGCTTCAACGGCCCCCAGTCGCTCTTCGTCGACACCATCCGGTCGTGCCGGTCCCTGGCCGTCGCGCACCGCCTCGGACACGTGCTGATGGGCGAGCACGACGAGCGGATCGACCTGCGCGAGCGGATGCGCCAGCACGCGTACAACACCGCGAGGTACAACGTCTTCTACGGCGCCGGGCGCGACGCCTACGACGTGCGCGGGCGCACCGTGCACGAGGCCCTGTTCAACGTCAACGACGGCCGCTTCCGGGCGCCGAGCACGCAGCAGGGGTACTCCCCCTTCTCGACCTGGACCCGCGGCCTGGCCTGGGCGATGCTCGGGTTCGCGGAGCTGCTGGAGTTCGAATCGGCAGACGACGACACGTTCGCCGAGGCCGCCCGGGCCACCTGCGACTTCTACATCGACTCGTCCCCGGCCGACGGCGTGCCCTACTGGGACACCGGCGCCCCCGGCGTCGCCCACCTCGACCTCGGCGCGCCCGCGGACCCGTTCAACGACCACGAGCCCGTCGACTCCAGCGCCGCCGCGATCGGGGCCCAGGGCCTGCTGCGCCTCGGGCACGCGCTCGGCGACGAGCGGTACACCCAGGCGGGCCTGACGGTCGCGCGCACGCTCCTGCGCGAGCCGTACCTCAGCACCGACCCGGACCACCAGGGCCTCCTGCTGCACTCGGTCTACCACCGCCCCAACGGCTGGGACCAGATCCACGAGGGCCAGCGCGTGCCCAACGGCGAGTCGAGCATGTGGGGCGACTACCACCTGCGTGAGCTCGGCCTGTACCTGCTGCGCCTCGACAACGGCCCGTACTACACGTTCTTCGGAGGGGTGGCGTGAGCGCCGCGCTCGTCACCGGGGCCTCGCGCGGGATCGGCCGGGGCATCGCGCTCGCCCTCGCCCGCGCCGGCTGGGACGTCGTCGTCAACTACGCGAGCAACGCGGCCGCCGCCGACGAGGTCGCGGCCGAGGTGGAGAAGCTGGGAGCGAAAGCGGCGACGGTACGCGCTGATCTCGCCCGGTCCGAGGACCGCACCCGGCTCGTGGCGGAGGCCTACGCGGCGTTCGGCGACATCGAGCTGCTCGTGAACAACGCCGGCGTCGCGCCCGACGTGCGCGCCGACATCCTCGAGGCCGGCGAGGAGTCGTTCGACCGGCTCGTCGGGATCAACCTCAAGGGGCCGTACTTCCTGACCCAGCAGGTCGCCAACCGCATGATCGCGGCCGGCACCGCGGGGCGCATCGTGACGATCTCGTCGATGAGCGCGTACACGGCCAGCGTCAACCGCGGCGACTACTGCATCACCAAGGCCGGCCTGTCGATGCTGACCAAGCTGTTCGCGGCGCGCCTGGCCGAGCACGGCATCAACGTGTACGAGGTCCGCCCCGGCATCATCGCGACCGACATGACCGGCGGGGTCAAGGAGAAGTACGATCGGCTGATCCTCGAGGAGGGCGTGACCCCGATCCGCCGGTGGGGTACCCCGGAGGACGTCGGCAAGGCGGTGGTCGCGATCGCGAGCGGGCTGCTGCCGTTCTCCACCGGGCAGGTCATCGACGTCGACGGAGGCTTCCACCTCAAGGTCCTGTAAAAGCGGATTCGGTTGTCACGGCCGCCGGTGTCGTTTTTCACGTGTCGCCGGCGGCCCGATCGGGTAGGGCTTTAAGAGTGCGTCTGCGTCCCAATGTGGCCTTGAAGGCCGTCGCCTCGTTGTTGCTGTGCGGATTGTTCGCCGGGGTGGTGGTCGCCGCGGCCGCGTTCCCGGGGCTCGCCTTCTCGGGGCTGGCCGCGAAGTCCGGGTCCGACACCTTCGAGGACCTGCCCACCGACCTCGACGTGCTGCCGTCGCCGCAGATCTCCTACGTCTATGCCAGCGACGGCAAGACGCTGCTGGCGATGATGTACGACGAGAACCGCCGCGACGTGCCGATCGCCGACGTGGCCGAGGTGATGCGCCAGGCGATGGTCGCGGCCGAGGACAACCGCTTCTACGAGCACAAGGGCGTCGACCTCAAGGGCGTGGCCCGGGCGTTCGTCAACAACGAGAACGGCGGCGACCAGCAGGGCGCCTCGACGCTGACGATGCAGTACGTGCGCCAAGCGACCGCGTACTCGGCCCGCACCCCGCAGGACGTCGTCGACGCGACCGCCAAGACGCCGGCGCGCAAGCTCAAAGAGATGAAGCTCGCGATGGCGCTGGAGAAGAAGCTCACCAAAGAGCAGATCCTGGAGCGGTACCTCAACATCTCGACCTTCGGCCACGGCGCCTTCGGCATCTACGCGGCCGCGCACGTCTACTTCGGCAAGGACCCCAAGGACCTCACGCTCGGCGAGGCCGCGCTGCTGGCCGGGCTGGTGAAGGCGCCCTCGACAAACGACCCCGCGACCGCGGACGGGCTGCCGAAGGCGATCACGCGCCAGGCGTACGTGCTCGACCAGATGGTGGCGATGAAGTACATCACGCCGCAGCAGCGCGACGAGGCCAAGGCCCAGAAGCTGACAATCGTCGGCCAGCGCACCCCCGAGGGCTGCGAGTCCGTCCAGCGGGCCGATCTCGGCGCCGGGTTCCTGTGCGACTACCTGCGCCGCTGGTGGGACGAGCAGCCGGCGTTCGGCGCCGACGCGTTCGACCGGGAGAACAAGCTGCGCTCGGGCGGGTACACCATCATCAGTTCTTTGAATGTCCAGACCCAGGCCGCGGCGTTCAAATACGCCAAGGACCAGCCCGGCGTCGGCTCGGCGAAGGTCGGCCTGGGCAACTCGGAGGCGGTGATGGTCGCCGCGGTCGAGCCCGGCACGGGCCGGGTGCAGGCGCTGGCCACGAACCGGAACTTCAGCAACGACCAGACGGCGAACGGCGCGAGCACCAACCCGGACAAGAAGGGGCAGAAGGGCAACTACCCCAACACGACGGTACCGTTCATCACCGGCGGCCCCGACGTGCCCGGCTACCAGGCCGGCTCCTCATTCAAGATCTTCACCGCGGTCGCCGCGATGGAGGCCGGGCTGCCGCTGAACCACACCGAGGACGTGCAGGCGCAGTTCGTCTCCGACTACCCGATCGACGCGAGCAGCCCCGCGGCCTGCAACGGCCCGCACTACTGCCCGAAGAACTCCGAGGGCGACCCGATCGGCACGTTCAACATGTGGCAGGGCTTCGGGATGTCGCTCAACACGTACTTCGTCCCGCTGGAGCAGCGCGTCGGCGCCGACCACGTCGTCGACGTGGCCAAGCGCCTCGGCATCCAGTTCCGCTCGCCCAACGACGCGAGCTTCGCCAAGGACGCCAAGGAGTGGGGCGCGTTCACCCTCGGCGTGTCGGACACGACGCCGCTGGACCTGGCCGGCGCCTACGCGACCCTGGCCGCCGACGGCAAGTACTGCGCGCCGACGCCGGTCACCGAGATCCGCGACGTCAACGGCAACAAGATCGACGCCGGGCAGCCGCAGTGCAAGCAGGTCGTCGACCCCGACATCGCGCGCGCGGCCGTGGACATGGCCCGGTGCCCGGTCGGCGACCAGTCCGCGTTCGGCGCCTGCCCGGGCAGTGGTACCGCGACAAACGTGCGCGGCGACGTCGGGCGCCCGGTGGCCGGCAAGACCGGCACCACCGACAGTGGCAAGAGCGCAACCTTCGTGGCGATGACCAAGCAGCTGGCCGTGGCCGGGATCCTCACGGACCCGGACAACCCGCAGATCAACAAGACCATGTCGCACCCGGTGATCAACAACGCGGTGACGTACACCCTGAAGGCCGGCCTGCAGGGTCAGCCGGTGGTGCAGTTCACCCCGCCGAGCCACCAGCGGGCGTTCGGGAACTGACCTCGGCGGCCGCCCGGGCCTGCAACAGCGCGTGCACCTCGCCGATGTCCCGCGGCGAGGTGCGCGAGGCCAGCCAGTACATGATCCCGGTCGGAATGAAGAAGACCTGGAACGCGGCGAGGCCGATGGCCAGGTTGGCCGGCGGCGGGAACGAGCGCGCGAGGGTCGCGAACACGGCCCCGACGAGCCCGTTGCCGGCCGCGCGGCCGACGCCGTTGACGAGGTTGCCCATGGAGTACACCGTGCCGCGGTGCTCCGGCGGGTTGACGTCGGCGATCAGCGCGAACCAGTTCGGCGAGTTCGCCGAGGTGAGCGCGAGCGCCAGCAGGGCCAGCAGGAACGCCCCGAGCAGCCCGGGCGACGTGAACAGCGACCCGAGCACGACCTCCAGCGCCGGCCGGTCGCGCGGCGCGGGCAGGCCGATCGGGGCGAAGAACAGCAGCACGTACAGCGGGACTCCGGCCAGGATGCCGATCGCCGCCACCTTCGCCCGCCCGCCCTGGTCGCGCCGCTGCCACCGGTCGCCGATCAGCCCGCCGACGATCGACAGCACCCCGCCGAGCTGGAACAGCGTGGCGAGCAGCCCGCCGACGGCGATCGCGGACTGCTCGTCGTACCCCTGCGCCTCGGCCCGGGCCTGGAACAGCCGCGGCAGCCAGACCAGCGACCCGAACGCGGCCTGGGCCGTCAGCCCCTGCAGCACCAGCCACACGTTGGTCCGCCGCGCGGCGATCCGGGGCAGGTCGGCCCGGGAGATCCGGT
Source organism: Dactylosporangium sp. NPDC049140 (assembly GCF_040648435.1). NCBI lineage: Bacteria > Bacillati > Actinomycetota > Actinomycetes > Micromonosporales > Micromonosporaceae > Dactylosporangium > Dactylosporangium sp. NPDC049140. The sequence goes on from NZ_JBEZDS010000030.1 coordinate 139,452, forward strand.
GCTCGTACTCCTCCCCCGCCGCGAACACCGCGGCCAGGTCGGGCTCGCTCTGCCCGCGGCGGATGTCGGCGGTGGTGAAGTACGCGATGGAGGCCACCACCCCGAGCGCGGCCAGCACGTAGAACGGGGCCTTCCAGTCCTTCCCCCCGAGCTGGCTGGCGACGAGCACCCCGGCGAGCGTCCCGACCCCCTGCGACAGCCCCCACAGGCTCATGACCAGCCCGCGGCGCTTGGGCGAGATCAGGTCGCTGACCACGGAGAACCCGACCGACCCGACCGCCCCGAGCCCGACGGACGCGAGCAGCTGCGCCCCGAGGAACCCCCAGTACCCGCCGGCGAGCACGGTGGCCCCGGTGCCGGCCGCCCAGATCAGCGTGCCGACCATGAGCACGGGCTTACGGTCGGTCCGATCCCCGGCGTACGCCCACACCACCGCGGCCACGGCCGTGACGAGGTAGCTGACGGCGGTGACGACGCCGAGCGCGCCTTCGCCGACACCGAGGGCGCGGCTGATGGGAGAGTAGAGCGGAGGGACGAGCCCGATCGCCACGTTGTCGAGCGAGGCCAGGACGATGAAGACGGCCACGCTGTACACCCGATGCACGACTCACACCCAACCATCGCGGCCTTGAGCTGCGCCACTCGGGCGGGCCGAACGCGCCCTCCGGGGCGGGCCCGACGCTCCGATCCGGACAGGTTGGGCGCCCTGATCCCAGACGCGCTCGACACTTCGATCCCAGACGCGCCCGACAGTTCGATCCCGACATGTCCGACCCCCGTTTCCGGCATGTCCGACGCTTTCTATGGGTGTGTCCATCTCGTATACCGACATGTCCGACACTTCGTGATCGGACATGTCGGATTTTTCGCCTGACGGGCGGAAAACCGGATTCAGGGCCGTGCCGGGCGCGAGGCTCGACGCGCGGGCGCGAGGCCCGAGAGTGCGAGGCGCGGGCGCGAGGCGCGGGCGCGAGGCCCGAGAGCGCGAGGCGCGGGCGCGAGGCCCGACGCGCGGGCGCGAGGCCCGAGGCGCGTGCGCGAGGCCCGACGCGCGAGGCCCGAGGCCCGAGGCGCGTGCGCGAGGCCCGACGCGCGAGGCCCGAGGCCCGAGGCGCGGGCGCGAGGCCCGACGCGCGAGGCCCGAGGCCCGAGGCGCAGGCGCGAGGCGCGGGCGCGAGGCGCGGGCGCGAGGCGCGGGCGCGAGGCGCGGGCGCGAGGCCCGACGCGCGGGCGCGAGGCCCGAGGCGCGGGCGCGAGGCCCGACGCGCGAGGCCCGAGGCCCGAGGCGCGGGCGCGAGGCCCGACGCGCGAGGCCCGAGGCCCGACGCGCGAGGCCCGAGGCTCGAGGCGCAGGCGCGAGGCGCGGGCGCGAGGCGCGGGCGCGAGGCCCGACGCGCGGGCGCGAGGCGCAGACACGGGCGCGAGGCCCGAGGCGCGAGGCGCGAGGCCCGAGGCGCGGGCGCGAGGCCCGAGAGTGCGAGGCGCGAGGCCCGACGCGCGAGGCCCGAGGCCCGAGGCGCGGGCGCGAGGCCCGACGCGCGAGGCCCGAGG
>NZ_JBEZDS010000031.1:0-139780 GCF_040648435.1 Dactylosporangium sp. NPDC049140
TGCGCGGTGGCGGCGGCCTCGGAGCCGGGCGGCGGTCCGGCGGGTGTCGCGTGGGCGGGTGTCGCGAGGGCGAGCGCGCCCGCGGGTAACGCCAGCGCGGCGGCCAGTGCCGCCGCGAGCCGCGTGCGTGCGCGGCGTTGCCTGGTCTGCATCGTGCGGTCTCCTCGGTGTGTGGCCGGCATGCCGGGACCCGGCCGCAACCCGAAGAGCGCGCGGCGACCCAGCCCCGTTCCGGGTCGCGGAAATCGCGCAAATAATAGAGCCACGACGATCAACGCCGTGGCCCGAAATCGTCCAGTGTGAATGATCGCTTTACCGTCTGAAGTGGACACTTTTGCCGGTCGCGATCGCATGTGTGCAGCCAGCAGTCGTTTGACCGCGCCGCGTGACGCTAATCACGGGGCGCCGGATGGGGGATCATTCCGTAGCATGGGGAACGGGTTCATCTGCCGGTGCGGCCACGTCCTGCGTGATTTCAGCGATGCGCACTACCGGCTCGTGCCGTGGCCGGCCCTGTTCACGACCGGCGGCGGGAACCCGCTGTACGTCTCGCAGGACCTGTTCCGGTGTCCCAACTGCGGCCGGATCACCATCGACGGGCCCGACGGCTTCGAGGTCTTCGTCCGCAAGGACGCCTTCCCGCGGGTCTGGGCGGACATGTCGGACCGCGACGAGCTGGGCCGCGTCCGGCTGCGCCACCCGCGCAGCCTGGCCGAGATCCGGGCCCAGCGGCTGGAGAAGCCATTCGGGGTGACGCTCTACGACGACGCCGGCAACGAGTATTCCGCCGAGGTGTTCGACGGCATCAACGAGGACGGCGAGCCCGACCCCCGGCTCTCGGCCGCGCGCCTGGAGCAGTAGCCGGGTCAGACGCGCTTGCGCACGATCGCGAGCAGCTCCTTGGCCCTCTCGATCTTGTCGTCGGGGACGCGGACCGTGTCGCCCGCGCTGACCCGGCCGATCGGGTGCCCGCCGAGGACCGCGCCCCGTCTCGTCGACGCGGTAGACGCGCGTGCCGGTGCACGTGTCGCCGTGCCACAGCGACCAGCCGCCGGCCAGCGCCGCGACGACCGCGAGCGCGGCCGCCGCCACGGCGATGCGCCGCCGTCGCGGCCTCGGCGCGGCCGGTGGCGCGGCAAGCGGCCCGTCCAGGCCGGCAGCCCGGGCGCCGGGGGCCACGGCTCCCGGCCCGCCCCGGTCACTCGGGGGCCAGTTGCTGCGTCAGCCGCTCCAGGCCGTTTCTGATCAGCCGTCCATAGTCGTCGTCGCCGAGCACACCGATCCCCTCCTGCGCGAGGCGCAGGTGCTCCCGGGCGCGCCCGAGATCGCCGAGCCGGCGGTAGCAGTCGGCCAGGTTGAGGTGCAGCGACGGCCGCAGGCCGGCCACCGGCAGCGTCACGCCGGCCCGGGCCAACCGGTCCTCGGTGAGCCGGTCGACGGCCGCGAGCGCGCGAAGATCCCAGACGAGCTCCTCGCGTACGTCGTCCTGAACGTCGGCCATCGAGTGCGCGAGCACGCAGACGTGCAGCGGATCCCCGTCCTCTCCGCCGATGTCCGCCCAGATCTCCGTGAACCTTTCACGGGCGGCCGCGGGCTGGTGCCGGCCGTGGTGCAGCTGTACGGCCTCGCCGATGCGAGCCAGCGTCTGATCGATGGTAATCGTTGGCTCCCGGGTCGAGACTGACTGGCATGGCTGTTTCGAAGCGGAGCGTACTGTCCGGGACGGCGGTGGCCACCGCGGCGCTCGTCGCCCTCGCCCTCGCGCCGGTGCTCGCCGGCAGCGCCTCCGGGGCGGCCGCCGCGGCCGGAGGATGCGCCGCCACCGCGCACATCGACTCGCAGTGGGACGGCGGGCAGATCGTCACGGTGACCGTCGTCAACACGGCGCCGGTGGCCGCGACGAGCTGGACCGTCACCTGGACGCCGGCGAGCGGGCAGCGGGTCGTCTCGGCCTGGAACGCCACGGTGTCGGCGTCGGGCACCACGGCGACCGCGGTGAACGCCTCCTACAACGGCGCCCTCGCCCCCGGCGCGTCCGCCGCGTTCGGGATGCAGCTCGCCGGCACCGGGCCCGCGCCCGTCCTGGACTGCGCGAACGACGCCGCGCAGGGCTCCGCCGACGTCACCGCGACCGTCGCCGACAACGGCACCACGTTCACCCTCTACGTCGGGCAGACCCTCGCCGTGTCCCTACCGGCGAACTACCGCCCGCCGGTCGCATCCGGCCCCGCACTGTCGGCGCAGTCGAGCAGCGGCGGTTTTCCGAGCGGCCAGCCGGTTTTGGCACGGTACCGCGCGAGCGTGCCCGGAACCGCCGACGTGAGCTCGCAGACCGACGACCCGTGCCTGCACACGACGCCGCCGTGCGCGCGGCCCGTGGCGCAGTGGCTGGTACACGTGACCGTTCTGCCCGCCGCGGGCCGCACGGTCACCGTCACCCAGGCCGACAACGCCGGCACCGTCACGCTGCGCACCGGCGACACGCTCGTGGTGAGCCTGCCCGCCATGTACGTGCCGCCGACGGTCGCGCCCGCCGGTGTCCTCGCCCTCGCCGGCTCCACCGGCGGCTACCCGACCGGGCAGGCGCTGCTCGCCCGGTACACCGCGGCCGCGCCCGGCCGGGCCGACGTGTCCACCGTGTCCGACGCCGCGTGCCTGCACCAGCCGTTGCCGTGCCCGTCGCCGCAGGTACCGTGGCGGCTGCACGTGACCGTCACCGCCTGATCCGCCGTCAACCCAGCCAGGCCGTGTCCGCGCGCATGGCCGGATCGACCGTCGCCGCCGCGCGGAGCAGGTCGTCCTTCGCCATGCGGGGGCCGCCCGGGCCGAGGATCGGGCCGCACACGGTCAGCCGGCGGTCGCCGGCGGCTTCGACCGGTACAACCGCGCATTCTCTGGGGTTGCGGTCGGTCGTCGACTCGTCGACGACGAAACGGCCGAGGATGCCGTGCACGTGGACGGTCTCCCCGCCGTCCACGGCGTCGGTGCCCGGCGCGACCGTGACGCTCAGCGAACCGGCGATGTCGACCGGGTTCTCCAGGTGTACCGACGCGAACCACGCCGCCGGGCTGTCGCCGCCGTACTCGTAGGAGACCACGCCGACCGTGGCCGGGGACCAGGTGAGCGCCAGCGGCGGGCGCAGCACGGTCGCGGTGTCGAGCCGGACGGACTCGGCGACGCGGAGCAGGTCCGCCCGGTCCAGGACCGCGTTGCTGTCCACGATGACCGTGCGGCCCGGCGCGGGGGACCAGCCCACGAGGGCGGTCCGGTTGCCCGGCTGGGGGCCGACGTACCAGCCGTTGATCCCGCCGACCTCGATCAGGGTGCCGCCGTCGTACCGCTGCTCCGGCACGCTGACCACCCGCAGGAACGGGTCGCTGACCGCGGGCCGCCCGCCGGGCCCGAACGGCAGCTTGCGCCACGTCCGCCCGACCCGCACGCCGTTGGTGTCGAACACGGCGCTGCGGCTGCGCTCGCGGAATCCGGACGGCACCCAGCCGGGCGCATACGACTCCGTGACCTGCGGCAGCACCACGGGGGCGGGCGCGGAGGCGGCGACCGGAGGGCTCGGGTCCGGCCGGTGCTGCGGCAACGGCGTCGTCCGGCCCCCCGGCAGCAGCAGCGCGGCGACGACGACGGCCGCGGCCCCGAGCGCGGCCCCGGCGGCCAGCCCGGCCCGGCGCCGGCGGGCCCGGCGTGCGGCGAGGGCGGGCAGCGCCCGGCGGATCCGTTCGGGGTCGGGGGCCTGCGCGGCCCGCACCCGCTGCGCCTCCCGCAGCACCGTCTCGAGCCGGTCGCTCATCACGCCTCCTCCAGCTGCGTGAGCGCGGCGGGCAGCGCGGCCCGCAGTGTGGCCAGCGCGCGGCCGAGGTGGGTACGCACGGTGCTGACCCGGCAGCCGAGCACCTCGGCGATCGACTCGACGGTCTGGTCCTCGTAGAACCGCAGCGCGATCACCACCCGCTGGCGCGGCGGCAGGGTACCCACGACCCGGATGACCGCGTCGCGCTCGTCGTACCGCCCGGTCGGATCGTCCTGCGGCGCGGCGAGGCCCTCGAGACTCTCCCCGGCGTGCAGCAGCCGCGCCCTTCGCCGCCGGCGCCAGGTGAGGAACTCGGTGACGACCATGCGGTGCACGTACCGCTCCGGCGCCTCCATCCGCCCGATGTGCGCCCACCGCGGCTGGGCGCGGACGAGCACGTTCTGCACGATGTCCTCGGCGAGGTCGGGGTCCCAGGTGACGACCGTGGCGTAGCGCACGAGCGCACTCAGCCGCGCGGCCACGAACTCCTCGAACGTCACGCTCAAGGAATGCGCCGACCGGCGCGAAATGGCCACCCCAAAGCCAAGATATTTTTCGGTACCGTCGGGCTCGTGGACATCGTCGACGAGTTGACGGCCGTCGGCCGGGACATCGAGCGGGCCGACGTGGACCAGATCTTTCACCACGGCGGCCCCGATCCGGGCGCCGACGTCGGCGCGGTCCGCTCGCTGGAGCGGCGCCTCGGCTACCGGCTGCCCGGGTTCTACCGCGACTTTCTGCTGCGCTGCGACGGCTGGGCAGGGTTCTACTTCACCGTGCGGCGGCTGACGCGCACGTTCTGAGTCCGGCGGCTCGCGGCGGGACGTTCAGCGGCGGGCGCTGATCGGGCGTAGGTCGGTCCACACCTCGTCGACGTGGGCGAGGCACTCCTCGCGGCCGCCGGTGAAGCCCTCCGCGTGCCAGCCCGCGGGGCGGTCGCGGCCGGCCGGCCAGATCGAGTGCTGGCCCTCGTCGTTGACGACGACCTGGAAGCTGGTTACCTCGTCGAACATCAGTGTCCTCTCTCCAGTTCGGCCAGGCCGACGAGGTCGTCGGGCTCGGCGTCCGGGGTGGTCGAGTCGAAGCGCGCCAGGTGACGGTGGCGCAGGGCGGCCGCGCTCCATGCGGCGATGCACAGCCCGAACAGCACGTAGACGAGGCCGATGCCGCGGCCCGGGCCGGTGCCGAGGAGCGCGCCGGAGGTGTCCGCGAACGCGCCGTCGACGGCCATCAGGCGCTCGCCGAGGCTCGTCGCCAGCGGGGCGATGACGGCGAAGCCGAGCGGGATCGTGGACCAGGCGATTAGCGTGTTGAGGGCGAAGACCCGGCCGTGGTACCGCTGCGGCACCTTCGTCTGCACGATCGTGGCGTAGACGCCGTTGACGACCGCCAGCGCGAACAGCAGGCCGAACGCGCCGGCGCCGATGAGCACGAGCGACGGGCGCAGGCCGATGAGGACGCCGGAGCTGCCCAGCGCGACGGCGCACAGCAGCAGGCCGCGCATGCGATCGGTGCGCGGGCCGCCCCACACGGCGACGGCGAGGCCGCCGGCGAGCGCGCCCGCTCCGGCCGCGACGGCGATGTGGCCGGCAGAGGTCAGGCCACTTACCGACAGGGCCAGCGGCGACAGCATCAGCAGCAGCGGTGACAGGAAGACGTTGAGGCCGGCGAAGTACAGCAGCATCGTGCGCAGACCGGGGCGGCCCAGCGAGTAGCGAAAACCGAAGAGTATCTCGGTGGTCAGCGACTCGCGGCGGGAGTGCGCGAGGGTCGCGGGGAAGCGCACGCCCAGCACGACGGCGACGGAGACGGCGTAGCTGACCACGTCGAGGACGAGGATCCCGCCGATGCCGAACCACGACAGGGCGGCGACGGCCACGACCGGCACCACGAGGGTGGCCAGGCCACTTGACGTCTGGACGAGCCCGTTGGCGTGGCCGAGGTACCGCTTGGGCACGAGCTGCGGCACCGCCGACGCGAACGACAGCCGCTGGAACGTGAGCGCCACCGACAGCAGCGTGATCATCACGTAGATCGCGGCGGTGTCGAGGTGCCCGAGCAGCAGCAGCGCGATCATCGCGGCCTGGGTGACGCCGGCGGCGCAGTCGCTGAGCAGCATGATCCGGCGGCGGTCGGCGCGGTCGACGATCGCGCCGGCCAGCGGCAGCACGAGCAGGCCGGGCAGCAGCCCCAGGGTGGCCAGCACGGCGAACGTGCCAAGCGAACCCGTCCTGGTGTAGAGCCACAGGGGCACGGCGAACTCGATCAGGGCCGAGCCCATGATCGACACGAGCTGGCCGGCGGCCACGGCGCCGAACCGGCGCAGGCTCGGCGCCACGGCGGGGGCCTCCGGGCGGGGGCCGGAAACCCCGCGCACGTGCCAGGTTGCGGCCGGAGTCGCGTCCGTCGCAACGCCGGCAGTGCCGCGCGCGTGCCCGGTGGCGGCGGTAGGCGCGTCCGCCGGAACGCCGGCAGTGCCGCGCCCGTGCCCGGTGGCGGCGGTAGGCGCGTCCGCCGGAACGCCGTCCGCGCCACGCGCGTCCGAGATGGAGGCCGGGGTAGCGTCCGCCGAAACGCCGGGAACGTCGGAGGCGCCGCGCGGGTGGCCGGTGGATGCCGGCAGTGCGTCGGCCGAAACATCTTTCGAAATGTTTGCCGCAATGATTTCGGCCACCTCGGCGGCGCGGTGGTTGATGAAGTAGTGACCGCCCTCGTCCAGCGAAACCACCGCGGCCCGATCGGTGAAGGCCAGCCATTCCTTGTAGCGCTCGCGGTACAGGTCGGTCGCCGGGTCCCGGTCGCCGACGATGGAGATGACGGGGCAGTCCAGCCGGGGCGGCGGGCCGGCGAAGAGCCCCGTGAAGAAGTCCTCCGCCTCCACGCCGTCGCGCCGCATCGCGCGGATGACGACCGTGAGCTCGCGCTGGTCCAGCCCGGACAGGTCGACGCCCATGCCGACCAGCCAGCTGGCGTACACCCGGTCGCTCAGGATGCGCTCCCGGTCGGCCAGCCGCGCCAGCCGGCCCAGCAGCCGGCCCCGGGGCCGCGCGAACGGGAACATCGCGCCGATGTAGACCGCCTCCGGCGGCCGGCCCGCCGCCTGCAGACCCAGCGCGATCGCCATCGCGTACGCGCTGCCGACGCCGCAGTGGCCGTACACGATGATCGGGCCCGGAACCATGTCGAGAATCTCGGCGACGACGTCGGGCACCACGTCGGCCATCGGCCGGGCCTGCTCCTCGGTGCCGAGGTCGTGGCCGGGCAGGGCGAGGCTGAACAGCCGGTACGAGGGCCCGAGCGCGACCGCCAGCGGCTGGTACACGACCGCGCTGCCGCCGCCGTAGGGCACGCAGACCAGGGTCGCCACCGGCGTCGCGGCGACGGTGCGGCTCAGCTCGTGCAGCAGCCGCACCGGCTGTGGGCCCGCCGCGCCCCGCTCGGCGTGCTCGGCCAGCCCCCGCACCGTGCGCAGCCGGAACAGGTCCATCACGCTGATCGCGCCGAGCCCGGCCTCCGCGAGCGGATGGCGCAGCCGGGCCACCACCTGCACGGCCAGCAGCGAGTGCCCGCCGAGCGCGAAGAAGTCGTCGTCGCGGCCCACGCCGCCGGCGCCGAGCACCGCCCCGAACGCGGCCGCGACCAGCTCCTCGGCCGGGGTCCGGGCCGGGAGCCCGCCCGCGGCCCGGGTCAGCGGCGGCGCCGGCAGCGCCCGGCGGTCGACCTTGCCGTTCGGGCTCAGCGGTACCGCGGGCAGCAAGACCAGCGCCGCCGGCACCAGCTGCTCGGGCAGGGTGTCGCGCAGCCGGCGGCGCACCTCGTCGGGGTCGACGGCGGCGCCGGGGGCCGGCACGACGTAGCCGACCAGCCGTTGGTCGCCGGGCACGTCCTCCCGGATCGCGGCGGCCGCGTCGGCGACGCCGGGCAGCTCCCGCAGCACCGACTCGATCTCGCCGAGCTCGATGCGTACGCCCCGCAGCTTCACCTGGTCGTCGAGGCGCCCCAGGTACTCCAAGGCGCCGTCGGCGCGCAACGCGGCCCGGTCGCCGGTGCGGTACAGGCGCGACCCGGCCGGCCCGTGCGGGTTCGGCAGGAACTGCCGCGCGGTCAGCCCGGGCCGGTGCAGGTACCCGTCGCCCAGGCCGGCCCCGGCGATGCAGAGCTCGCCGGGGACGCCCACCGGCTGCGGCCGGCCGCGGTCGTCGAGCACGAGGAGGTCGACGTTCTGGATCGGCCGCCCGATCGGCACCCGGGCCCGCCCGGCGAGCGCCTCCGGGGTGCACTCCCACCAGCTGACGTCGATGGCGGCCTCGGTCGGCCCGTACAGGTTGTGGACCGGGCAGCCGAGCCGTTCGAGCGCGGCGCGGGCCAGGTCGGCCGGGAGCGCCTCGCCGCTGGCGATGACCCGCCGCAGGCCGGTGCACTCCGCGTTCTGCGCGAGGAACACGGCCAGCATCGACGGTACGAAGTGGACGGTCGTGACGCCGGCCTCGGCGATGAGCCGCCCCAGGTACGCCGGGTCACGGTGGCCGCCCGGCCGGGCGAGGACCAGCCGCGCCCCGGTGATCAGCGGCCAGAACAGCTCCCACACCGACACGTCGAAGCCGATCGGCGTCTTGTGCAGTACCGCATCCGTGGCATCGAGCCCGAAGGCGCGCTGCATCCACAAGAGACGGTTGACGATCGCGCGGTGCGAGTTGACCGCGCCCTTGGGCCGGCCCGTCGAGCCCGAGGTGTAGATGACGTACGCCGGGTCGGCCGGGCGGACCGCGACGGCCGGCGGGTCGTCGGGGCCGTCGGGCCGGTCGGTCTCGTCGTCGGGCCCGAGCACCAGGACCGCCGCGCAGTCCTCGCGCATGAAGTCCAGCCGCGCCGCCGGGTAGTCCGGGTCGAGCGGCACGTAGGCGCCGCCCGCCTTCACCACGGCCAGCAGCGCGGTGACGAGCCCGATGCCGCGGGGCGCGCAGACCGCGACCCGGGTGCCCGGCCCGGCTCCGCGGGCGACCAGATGGTGGGCGAGGCGGTTGGCCCGCAGATGCAACTGCCGGAGGGTGTACTCCATGCCGTCGTCGACGACCGCAATGGCATCGGGCGCGCTCAGCAGGGCCCGGTCCAGCAGTTCGAGGAGGGTGGTGTCGGGGACCGCGACGCGCTCGCCCCGGCTGACGGTCTCCTCGTGCGCCAGGGGCAGGTCGGCCAGCGGCCGGTGCGGTTCGGCCAGCGCGCCGCGCAGCAGCGTGAGGAGGTGCCGGGCCAGGCGCTCGACGGTGGCCGGCTCGAACAGGGCCGCGTCGTAGGTGAAGAAGCCGGCCAGGCCTTCGTCGTGCTCGTACAGGTACAACTCGAGGTCGAAACGGGTGGCGACGGCGTCCACGACGAACCAGGAAATGCCGACGCCGCCGTGCAGGGTCCGGGTCGCGCGGGTGTAGTTCTGCATGGCCAGGGCGACCTGGAACAGCGGCGAGCGGCTCGTGTCCCGCGGCACCTGCAGCTCGGTGACGAGGTGCTCGAACGGGACGTCCTGGTGGGCGTAGGCGTCGAGCGCGGTGTCGCGGACCCGGCCGACGAGCTGGGCGAAGGACGGGTCGCCGCGCAGGTCGGCGCGCAGCGTGAGGACGTTGGCGAACATGCCGACGAGGTGCTCGGTCTGCGGGTGGGTGCGGCCCGCCACCGGCGAGCCGACGGCGAAGGTGGTCTGGCCACTTTGCCGCCACAGCAGCGCCTGGAAGGCCGCGAGCAGCACCATGTACGGCGTCGCGCCGAGGCCGGCCGCGAGCCGCCCGGCGGCGGCGGTCAGCTCCGCGTCGATGTGGAAGCCGTGGCCCGACCCGCGGTACTCCTGCCGGGCCGGGCGGAGGCGGTCGGCCGGCAGCTCCAGCGGCTCCAGCCCGGCGAGCTGGTCGCGCCAGTAGGCGACGTCGGCCGCGCACGCCGCGGGGGTGAGCCGCGCCCGCTGCCAGGCGGCGAAGTCGCCGTAGCGGACCGGCGGCTCGGCGGCGTCGGGCGCGCCGCCGGTGACGACGGCGTCGTACGCTGCGACGAGCTCGCCGATGATCAGGTCGGTGGACCAGCCGTCGGCCGCGATGTGGTGCACCGACACCAGCAGGACATGGTCGGCGGCGATACGGCGGATCAGCGTGGCGCGCAGCAGCGGCCCGGCGGCGAGGTCGAACGGCCGGGCGCAGTCGGCTGCCACGATCTCGCGGGTGCGCCGGTCGCGCCCGGCCGCGCCGAGGCCGTCGGGCACGGACACCACGGCCAGGTCGACCGGGGCCGGCGGGGCGATGTGCGGGTGCGGCCGGCCGTCGTCGGTCGCGGCCACCCGCAGCCGCAGGCTCTCGTGGCGCGCGACGATCGCCCCGAGCGCGACGGCCACCGCGCGCTCGTCCAGCGGCCCCTCCAGGCGCAGCGCCACCGGCACGACGTAGGCCGCGGTGCCCGGCGCGTACTGCTCCATGAACCACAGCCGCTCCTGCGCGAACGACAGGACCAGCGGCTCGTCGCCGGGGCGGCGGCCGATGCCGGCGGCCGGCTCCCGCCGGGCGAGCCGCTCGCGCAGCAGCGCCTGCTTGGCCGGGCTCAGCACGCTGCCGGTCACGCCGGCCGCCCGAGCATCGCCAGGGCCTCGTCGTCGCTGAGCTGATCCAGGTCGGCCACGATCAGCTCCTCGACCGCGGCGGCGAGCGCGGCCAGGGTCGGGTGGGTGAACAGCATCCGCAGCGGAACGGTGACCTCCACGGTGGCGGTGAGCCGGGCCGCGACCCGGGTGGCGAGCAGCGAGTGCCCGCCGATGGCGAAGAAGTCGTCGTACACCATGACGTCGGCGACGCCCAGCACGTCCCGCCACACCTGGGCGACGAGCTCCTCGGCCGCGGTGCGGGGCGGCGTGCCGGCCGGCCCGGGCTGCGGCCGGCGCAGCGGATGCGGCAGGGCGTCGCGGTCCACCTTCCCGTGCGGGTTCAGCGGCAGCCGGTCGAGGCGCACGAACAGGGTCGGCACCATGTGCGCGGGCAGCGTCCGGGCCAGATGGGCCCGCAGGTCCGGGGCGTCGGCGGCGCCGGTGACGTAGGCGACCAGCTGCCGGTCGCCGTCGGCCACCTCGCGGGCCAGCACGACGGCCTGCTCGACCCGCGGATGGGCCAGCAGCCGGGCCTGCACCTCGCCGGTCTCGATCCGGTACCCGCGGATCTTCACCTGGTCGTCGCGGCGGCCGAGGAACGTCAGGGTGCCGTCGGCGTCGTAGCGGACGCGGTCGCCGGTGCGGTACATCCGCGCGCCGGGCGGGCCGTACGGGTCGGGCACGAACCGGTCCGCGGTGAGCCCGGCCCGGCCGTGGTACCCGTCGGCGACGCCCTCACCGCTCACGTACAGCTCGCCGGGGATGCCGATCGGCGTGGGCCGCAGTGCGCCGTCGAGCACGTGGGCCCGTACACCGGCGAGCGGCCGGCCGATGGGCACGATCCGGTCCGCGTCGGCCGGGCCGAGGTCGCGGGCGGTGGCGACGATGGTGGTCTCGGTCGGCCCGTAGGTGTTGACGAGCCGGACCCGCTCGCCGTGCGCGCCGAACCATCGGGACAGGGCGCCCGCGTCGACCTGGTCGCCGCCGAGGATCAGCAGCCGGAGCCGCGGCGGCCAGGGGGTGGCGGCGGCGAGCTCGTGCCAGTACGGCGTCGGCAGGTCCAGCACGGTGATGCCGGCGCCGGCCGGGGTGGCCAGGATCTCGGGCAGCAGCGCCCCGGGCTCCTCGCGCAGCAGCAGCGTCCCGCCGGCGGCCAGGACCGGGAAGACCTCCTCGGCGTGGGTGTCGAAGCTCGGGGACGCGAACTGCAGCACCGTGTCGGCCGGCCCGAGTCCATAGTGGCCGGTCATCCACCGCACCCGCGCGGCGAGGGCGTGGTGGCCGACCCGGACGCCCTTGGGCCGCCCGGTGGAGCCGGAGGTGTAGATGAGGTAGGCCGTGTCGCCGGGGCCGGCGGACGCCGCGACGCCGGCGGTGATGCCGGCGGGGCCGATGATCGGGCCGGCGCCGCTGTCCTCGACGAGGTAGCTCAGCCGGGCCTCGGGGTAGGCGGGGTCGAGCGGCAGGTAGGCCGCGCCGAGCCGCCAGGCGGCGAGCATCGCGACGACGAGGTCGACCGACGACGGCAGGCGGAGCCCCACCACGGAGCCGGGCACCGCGCCCGCGTCCCGCAGCCGCCGGGCGGCCGCCGCGACCAGCTCGTCGAGCTCGCGGTAGGTGACACGGCGGTCGCCCTGCCGCAGCGCGACCGCGTCCGGTGCGGCCCCGGCGCGCGCCGCGATCAGCCCGGCCACGGTTTCGGGGCCGGGATCGGCCGCCGGGCCGGTGCCCCAGGCCGCCAGCCGCTCCCGCTCGCCGGGGCCGAGCAGGCTGAGCTCGCCGATGCGCGCCGCCGGGTCGGCCACCATCTGCCGCAGCAGCAGCTCGAAGTGGGCGCCCAGCCGGGCGATGGCGGCCGGGCTGAACCGGTCGGTGCGGTAGCCGAGGATGAGCGCCAGCCCGTCCGCGTCGCGCCAGGCCTCGACGGCGAGGTCGAGCTTGCTGTGCCGGAAGCCGTCGTCGAACGCCTCGGTGGCGAGCCCGTCCAGCGCGAACCCGGCGGTCTCGGGGTTCTGCAGGACGAACGTGGTCCGCACCGGCCCGGTGCCCGCGGCGCCGGCCTTCAGCTCCTCGAAGGGAACGTCCGGGCGGGCGTAGGCCTCCAGCGCGGTGGCGCGGGTCCGGGCGAGCAGCTCCGTGACCGTGGGGTCGCCGTGCAGGTCCCCGCGCATGATGAGCGTGTTGATGCAGTAGCCGATCAGCGCCTCGGCGGCCACCTCGTCGCGGCCGGCGGTGAACGTGCCGACCGGGACGTCGAGTTGTCCCGTGTGGACGGACAGCAGCGTCTGGTACGCGGCCAGCAGCGTCATGAACAGGCTGCACCGCGCGCGGCGGCCGACCTGCTCGACCGCGGCGGCGAGGTCGGCCGGGATCCGGTGCGTGTGGTACGCCCCGGCGGTGGCGGGGTGGCGGGGCGTCAGGTCGGCCGGCAGGTCGAGGCCGGGCAGGCCGGCCAGCTTCTCCTGCCAGTACGCGCGGGACGAGTCGGGGATGCCGGCCGCGCGCCGCTGCCGCGCGTAGTCCGCGTACGAGGTCGGCAGCGGCGGCAGGGCGTCGCCGCGGTACCGCCGCCCGAGCTCGGTCGCGAGGACGTCCAGGGACCAGCCGTCGGCGACGATGTGGTGCAGCACGATGACCAGGACGTGATCGCGCTCGGCGAGGCGCAGCAGGCTCACCCGCAGCAGCGGCCCGGCCGTCAGGTCGAACGGGGCGTTGGTGCGCTCGCCCACGGCCGCGTGCGCGTCGGCCTCGGCCACGTCGATCCGCTCGACCGGCACCCGGGACGCCGGCGCGATCCGCCGCCACGGCACGCCGTCGGCGTCGGCGGCGAAGGTGCTCCGCAGCACGTCGTGCCGGGCGACCACGTCGTCGACGGCCCGCTCGAACGCGGCGACGTCGAGCTCGCCGCGCAGCCTCCGGACCACGAACATGTTGTACGACGGGTCGCCGGGCGCGAGCCGGTCCTGCAGCCACATTCGTTCCTGGGCCAGGGTCACGACGGTCATGAGCGCATCGCCGCCCGTACCGCGCCGGCGGTCCCGGCGATCGTCGGCGCGTCCCACAGCACGTGCAGCGGCAGGTCCACGCCGAGCCGGGCGCGGATCCGGGCCGCGATCCGGGTGATGGTCAGGGAGTGCCCGCCGAGGTCGAACAGGTCCTCGTCCGCCCCGACGTGCGGCCGCTGCAGCGCCTCGCACCAGATCTCGGTGACGGCGGCGGTGACCGCGTCGGCCGGTGTGTCCACAGGGGACTGGGCCGGGGCCGGGGCCGGCCGCGGCAGCGCGTTGCGGTCCACCTTGCCGTTCGGCGTCATCGGTACCGTGTCGAGCCGGACGAAGAGTGCGGGCACCATGACGGCGGGCAGCTGCTCACCGAGTCGCGCGCGCAGCCGCGACAGGTCCGGCTCCGCCGCGGTGGTGACGTAGGCGACCAGCCGCGGCTCGGGCGCGGCGTGGTCGACGGTGACCACGGCGCCGGTGATGCCCGGGTGCTCGCGCAGCCGCGCCTCGATCTCACCCAGCTCGATGCGGTGGCCGCGCAGCTTCACCTGCAGGTCGTCGCGGCCGAGGCAGTGCAGGGTTCTGTCGGGCCGGATCCGGGCGCGGTCGCCGGTCAGGTACAGGCGGCGGCCGGGCGGACCGAACGGGTCGGGGACGAACCGCTCGGCGGTCTGCCCCGGCCGCGCGTGGTAGTAGTCGGCCAGCCCGACGCCGGCGAGGGCGAGCTGTCCGGTGACGCCGACGGGCACCCGGGACAGGTTCCGGTCGACGACGTAGGCGGTGGTGCCCGCCAGCGGCCGGCCGACGGTGATCCGCCGCGGGTCGGCGACCTCGGCCAGCGTCGACCAGACCGTGGTCTCGGTCGGGCCGTACACGTTGATCAGCCGGCCGGCGCGGGGCAGCAGCCGCTCGGCGAGCGCGGGCGTCAGCGGCTCCCCGCCGGAAAGGGCCGTCAACCCGGGCCAGGGCGGCGGATCGGCGGCCAGGATCAGGTCCCACGTCGACGGGGTCGCCTGCACGTGGGTGATCCGGTGGTCCCGGACGAGACCCTGCAGCGCCGCGCCGTCGCGGGTCTGGGCGTCGGCCGCGATGACGACGGTCGCTCCGGTCAGCAGGGGCAGGAAGCACTCGACGGCCGAGATGTCGAAGGACAGCGACGTGAGCCAGAGCCACACGTCGCCGGGGCGGCACCGCACCTCGGCGGCCATGGACCGCAGCAGGTTGACCAGCGCGCGGTGCGGGATGACGACGCCCTTGGGGCGGCCGGTCGACCCGGAGGTGTAGATGACGTAGGCGGGGTCGCCCGGGCGCGGCGCGACCAGGTCGGCCGGGTCCGGGTCCGGGCCGGCGTCGTCGGGCTCCAGGACGAGGGCCGGTACCGCGCCGGCGAGTGCGCGGTTCCGCTCGGTGCACAGCACCAGCGCCGGGGCGGCGTCGGCGAGCATGAAGCGCAGCCGGCCCTCGGGGTACTGCGGGTCCAGCGGCAGGTACGCCGCGCCGGTCCGCACGATGGCGAGCAGGCCGATCAGCCCGGGCAGGCCGCGCTCGGCACAGAGCCCGACCACCTGGCCGGGGCCGATGCCACGGGCGGCAAGGCGGTGGGCCAGACGCAGCGCGGCCGCGTGGACCTCGGCCTGCGGCCGCCGGATGGCGCCGGCGATGACGTCGCCTGTGGCCACGGCCTCCTGCAGCAGGTGCGTCAGGGTGGTCGCGGGCTCGGCCGCGGGGCCGGTCAGAGCGGCCGGCGGTTCGAGCTCCAGCTCGTGGATCGGGCGGTACGGGTCCCGCGTCACCTGGTCCAGCAGGTGCCGCAGGTGCCCGCCGACGCCGGGCGCGCCCAGGACCCGGATGAGCAGGCGGTCGCCGAGGTCCACGATCTGCAGGTGCAGCGGGCCGCGGGCGGCGCCGACGTCCGGCGCCCAGTCGACGACCGTCCGCAGCCCGGCGAACGACGGCGCCGGGCCCTGGCGCCGGTAGCTCATCGACACGGCGGCCGGCTGCGGCCCCGGGCGGTCCGGCGCGACGCGGGCCATGGGCACGGCCCGCAGCGGGTTCAGCGCCCGCACCCGGGCGCGGACGGCCGCGGCGAACTCGGCGAACGTGCCCGCGGCCGGGGCGGGGACGGTGACCGGGAGCTCGTTGACGAACATGCCGATGACGTCGGCGTACTCGCGGTCGCGGGTGCTCAGGTCGACCGCGACGGTGGCGGGGTCGTTGCCGTAGCGGTGGAGCAGCAGGAGGGTGGCCGCGAGGAGCAGCTCGAAGGTGGTCACGCCGGCGGTGCCGGCCGGCACCGCGACGGAGAAGGGCTCCGGCGCCGCCTCCAGGTCGGGTAACAGCGGAGGGGTGGGCGTCACCCACTGCTCGTCCCAGTACGCGCGCGCTGCTGCGCTCTGGCGGTGCCCGCGATCGACGGCGGCCCGGACGGCGTCGGCGTAGGGGGCGGGCGGGCGCTCCTCCGGGACGGCGTACGCGGCGGCGAGCTCGCGCAGGAGGACGTCCTTGGACTGCCCGTCGAACACCAGGTGGTGCGCGGCGATGACGAGGCGGTGGTGGTGCGGGGTGAGCTTCTGGAGTACAAACCGTGCCATCGGCTCTTCGCCCGTCCGGGCGAACGGCCGGGACAGCAGGTGCCGCGGGTCGATGTCGGCGCCCGCGCTCGTGAGGCGGATCGCGTGCCGGCCCGGCCACAGCGCCGGTTGACCGTCCGCGCTGCGCACACCGGCCGCCAGGACCGGATGGCGGGCGGCCACGGACGCGACCGCGCGCTCCAGGGCGGGCACGTCCAGCTCGCCGTGCAGGTCGACGAGCAGCCCGAGGTGGTAGGCGCTGCGGCGGTCGCCGAGCTGCTCGGCGAACCACACGCCGCTCTGCGCGTCGGTGAGCGGTACCGGATGGGATACGGCGGAATCGGTCGGCACGGGGACCTCGGCTACGGGAGTGCGGACAGGAACCGGTGCGCCAGGGCGCGGACGGCGACGGCGTCGACGGCGTTGCGGTTGTAGACGATCTGCGCCTCCAGCACGTCCCCGGCGCGTTCGACGAGCCGCAGCCGGGGCGGCCCGAGAGTGGCCTGACCACTTGGCAACGGCCAGCGCAGGCCGAGCTCCGGCGGCAGCGCGACCTGGTGGGACGCGAGCCCGGGGATGTGGGCGGGGCGGGCCCACGGCTCGTAGAAGAAGTACGCCGGGTGGGGGACCCGGCCGGTGTACTCGTGCAGCGGGTAGAACTGGTGCTCGGTGGCCGCGGCCATCAGGTCGTGGACGCGGGCCAGCAGGGCCTCGGGCCCGGGGTCGTCGCCGAGGGGGACGCGGACGACCGGCTGCTGGATGAGGCAGCCGACGACCTGTTCCCACTCGGGGCGGGCGCGGCCGGTCAGCGGGGTCATGAACGCGAGCTCGGGGGAGCCGGTCTGCTCGCGCAGCGCCGATGCCCAGGCCGTCAGCGTGACGCGCATGAGGGTGGTCCGGCCGGCCGCCGCGACCTTCCGCCACGGCCCGGCCGGCACCGTGAAGACGTGGGAGGCGCCGTCGAACGACCCGGGCTTCACGTCCTGCCCGGGCAGCGGTCCGGGATCGGCGACCGGGCTCGCGAGGATCTTGTCCCAGAACGGCCGGTGGTCAGGCCACCTGTCCTCGGCCCAGCGGGCGGCGGCGGCCGCGGTGCTCGCGACGGGCGGCAGCGGGTCGGTGCCGGGGGCGGTGCGGGCCGCGGAGTACAGCAGGCCGAGCTCGCGCAGGAGGATGCCCATCGACCAGCCGTCGCAGCCGAGATGGTCGACGCTGAGCACGAACAGCCGGCGGTCGTCGGCTTCATCGATGGTGAGCGCGCGGACGGGCGGCGCCACCGCGGCGATGACGAACTCGGCGGCGGCGTGGAGGGCCTCGGTCGGCCCGCCGGTTCGTCGGCGTTCGGTTGACGTCGCCGGCCCGGCCGGAGTGTGCAGCGCCTCGTGGCGTTCGGCGAGCCGGGCCAGGCAGTCCTCGAACAGGGCCAGATCGATCGGCTCGTCGATCCGGATGGCGACGTGGATCGGGACAACGCTGCGGGGCGGGTCGGCCTCGCGTTCGGCCAGCCACACGCGCTGCAGGGCGGTCACCGGCGCCCTTGCGCCGGCGGCCGTCTCCCGGCCCCGCGGCCGGACCGTGCCGGACCGTTCGTCGATCCACGCGGCCAGCGCCCGGATCGACGGCCGCGCGAAGATGTCGTCCACGCCGGCGGTGATGCCCCAGTGGTCGCCGACCGCGGCGGCGATCTGCGTTGCGCGCAGGGAGTCGCCTCCGAGCGCGAAGAAGTCGTCCCCGGCCTCGGTCCGCAGTACGGCCCGCCAGATCGTCGCCAGGTGCTCCTCGGTCGGGGTGGACGTTGTGGCGGCGGCCGGAGACGGCGCCGCCGGGCGGAGGAGGCCGGCCAGATCGCGCTTCCGCACCTTTCCGCCGTCGTTGCGGGGCAGCGTCGGCGTCTCGGCGATGTGGGCGGGGATTTCGTACCGCGCCAGCCGGCCGCCCAGAAACTGCCGTAGCTGCCCGTGGTCCAGCGGTGTGCGGGTCACGATCACCGCTCCGACCAGCGACCCCATGACCGGGTGGGCGACCGGGACCACGGCCGCCGCGACGACGTTCGGATGTGCGTGCAGAGCGTCCTCGACCCGCAGCGACGACACCTTGTGGGCGCCGGTCACGATGACGTCGCTCTCGCGGTCGACCAGGTGGAGGTAGCCGTCGGCGTCGAGGTACCCGACGTCGCCCATCCGCACCCAGTCCCCGGCGAACACGGCCGCGCTGGCGTCCGGGTCGTCGGCGTAGTGGCGCGGCGCGACCGGGGAGCGCAGCCACACGGTTCCGGTCTGCCCCGGCTCGGCGGGGCCGCCGTCGTCGGCGCGGATCATGATGTCGCCGGGCCGGGTCGGCCGGCCCACCGCGCCGGGCCGGTCCGGGTCGTACACCATCGTGGTCTGGGCGGGCGCGGCCTCGGTGGACGTGTAGGAGTTCACGAGCGTCGCGCTCGGCACCGCCGCCGCGAGCTCAGCGGCGACGGCGCCGGGTAAGGCGGCGCCGGTGCAGCCGATCAGCCGCACCGCCGACAGGTCGGCGCGGGCCGGTGCGCCCGAGCGCAGCAGCTCGATCGCCATCGCGGGCACCAGGAACAACGAGCCGACGCGGAGCCGCTGGGCCACGTCGCACCACTGCTCGGCGTCGAACCGGGCGAGGGACACCACGGCCGGCCGGGCCAGCAGTGCGTTGAGCAGCATGGTCTGCCCGGCGTTCGTACCGATCGGGAACGCGTGCAGCGCGTGCCGCGAGTGCGCGAACGGGCGCTGGGCGGGGCGCGCGACGAAGCCGGCGGTCAGGTTCGCGTGCGAGGCGGCGACCCCTTTGGGCCGCGCGGTCGTACCGGAGGTGAAGAGGATCTGGGCCAGGTCGTCGGGGCCCGGGGGAGCGGGCAGCTCGCCGGCCACCGCACAGGCATCGGCGCTCAGGGCCCCGGCATCGGCCACCCAGCGGACGCGCTCCGGCCGCCGCACCGGCGGCGGGCTCGACGAGCCGTGCACCACCGCGACCGCGCGGCCGATCGTCAGCACGTCGAACAGCGCCCCATCCGGTTTCCCCGCGGCCAGGGGGATCGCCACCGCGCCCGCGAGGTGTACGCCGCAGAAGGCGATCGCGTACTGCGGCCAGTCCACACCGTCGAAGACCAGGGCCACCCGCTCCCCGCGCCGGACCCCGCGAGTGGCCAGACCACTTGCGGTGTGCTGGGCTCGGGCGAGCCAATCGCC
Source organism: Dactylosporangium sp. NPDC049140 (assembly GCF_040648435.1). Classification (NCBI taxonomy): domain Bacteria; kingdom Bacillati; phylum Actinomycetota; class Actinomycetes; order Micromonosporales; family Micromonosporaceae; genus Dactylosporangium; species Dactylosporangium sp. NPDC049140. The sequence goes on from NZ_JBEZDS010000031.1 coordinate 19,194, forward strand.
GAACGAAAGGGTTTCGGCGCCGGCGGCAATCCAGGCCACCGCGTCCGGGTCCTCGGCGGCGCGGACCGCGAGCAAATCCGGCACGGTAAGGGGATTCACGGCAATCAGACTGCCCCACGAAAAGGTTTTCGGCAATGGTCCGAAAGCCGTTCCTTCCGGTGGAACGGCTTGGACCGCATACCGGTGTGAGAGGCCGCTCCGGGCGGCGCCGAGGGGGGACCGATGAAGATGCGCGGCAAACCGTCCGGGGTGGTGCCGGCGGCGCTGTGCGCCGCCCGGGCCGACGTCTGACCGGGAACCGGCCGGCCCTGGCTCGCGGTGCCCTGTGGCCGGGGCCGGCCCTCGCCCGCGCGAGCGCGGGCGGTATGCGCACCAACCGCCAAATCGGACGCCGCCGCGGACATAGCCGCCAGACGATTTGTTGGCGAGGATCGGGCTATGACAGATGTGAGCGGAGCACTTCGGTCGTACGACATCTTCACGCCCGAGGCGATGGCCGATCCGATGACGCTGCTGCACCGGATCCGCGACGAGAGCCCGGTCAGCTGGATTCCCCAGCTCGACGCGTATCTGCTGACGCGCCACGCCGACATCGTCTCGGTGCTGAAGGACCGTCGGCTGGACACGGCCAACCTGGGCCGGGGCCTGGAGCGGCTGAGTGAGGCGGAGCAGGAGGAGCTGCTGCCGTTGCGGCGTTCCATCGCGATGTGGATGGGCCACACCGTTCCCGCGGACCACGTCCGGTTCCAGCAGCTGCTGAAGCGGTACTTCACGCCCGCCACCGTCAACGCGCTGCGTCCGCGGGTCCGTGAGATCACGCACGAGCTGCTCGACGCGGTCGCTCCGCACGGGCGGATGGACGTCGTCAAGGACCTCGCCTATCCGCTGCCGGCCAACGTCATCGCCGAGATCCTGGGCATGCCCACGAGCGAGCGCGAAAAGCTGCAGGCGTGGTCCCGCGACATTCTCGCGGTCTTCCAGATCGCGGACATGGCCATGCTGCGGCAGGCCCAGCGCAGCGTGCTGGAGATGCAGGACTATCTGCGGGTACTGGTGGATGAGCGTCGCCGGGAGCCCCGCGAGGACATCCTGAGCATGTTCGCCGCCGCGGAGCGGGACGGCACCGTGACCGAGGACGAGATCGTCGCCAACTGCGTGCTGCTGCTCTTCGCCGGGCACGAGACGACCGCGGGCCTGATCGCCAACGGGCTGCTGCTGCTCTTCGACAACCCGGACCAGCTCGCGCTGCTCCGGTCCGACCCGGGGCTCACGCCCTCGGCCGTCGAGGAGATGCTGCGCTGTGACGGGCCGGCCGGGGTCATCGTGCGGGTCAGCACCGAGCCGGTCGAGGTCGCCGGGCATCCGTTCCCCGCCGGTAGCCAGTTCTACCTGGCGATGCTGGCCGGCAACCGCGACCCCGACGTGTTCGAGCAGCCGGACCGCTTCGACATCACGCGCAAGCCCAACCGGCACACGGCCTTCGGGATGGGCACCTTCTACTGCCTGGGCGCCGCGCTGGCCCGGATGGAGACCGACGAGTGCTTCCGCATCCTGCTCGACCGGTTCCCGGAGGTGCGGCCCGCGTACAAGAGCCCGGATCTGCTGCCGGCCCCGCCGCTCGGCCACCGGCTGGCGACGCTCGAGGCCGAGTTCTGACCGGTTCGCACGCTACCGGCGGCCGAGCTCGGTGAGGCCGGCCAGGGCGCGGGCGGCCTCGTGCGGGTCGCCCGCGCGCCGGGCCAGGTCGAGCGCGGCGCGGTACCGGTCCGCGGCGGCGTCGGCCCGGCCCAGCGCGTGCAGGGTCGCGCCGAGTCCGTTCAGGGCCTCGATGCGCAGGCCGCGCTCGCCGGTCTCGCGGCTTATCGCCAGCGCCCGGTCGAGCGGGTCGAGCGCCTCCGCCGGCCGGCCCCGCCGCAGCTGGGCGGCGCCGAGGGCGGCGAGCGCGCTGCCCTCGCCGCCCCGGTCGCGGCACGAGCGGCAGGCCGCCAGCGCCCGCCGCAGCTGCTCGAGGGCGTCCTCGTGCCGGCCGACCAGGCTCTCGAGCACGCCGAGGTTGCCCAGCGCGTAGCCCTCCAGCCGGGCGTCGCCCAGCTCCGCGAACAGGGCCGCCGCCCGCCGCAGGTGCCGACGGGCCGGGCCGTACCGGCCGAGGCGCCGCTGCAGGCCGCCGAGGTTGAGCAGCTGGGAGCCCTCGCCGTGGCGGTCGGCGAGGGCGCGGTACGCGGCGAGGGCCCGGATCAGGCCGGCCCGGGCCTGCGGGTAGTCGCCGAGCCGCTCGTGGGCCAGGCCCAGCCGGGCCAGCGCCCGCGCCCGTCCGGCGCGATCCCCGCCGCGCTCGTGCCAGACCAGGGACCGCTCGAACAGGTGCCGGGCGCGGGCGTGCTCGCCCAGCCACCAGTACGTCCCGCCGAGGTTGGCGAGCGCCCGGGCGACCCGCTCCGGCGGCGAGGGCGGAACCGCGCGCAGGGCCGCCCGCGCGGCGGCGCCGTGGACCGCGAGCGCCTCGCGGGCGTGGCCGCCGACCTCGAAGTACCGCCACAGGGCTTCGGAAATTTCGATGACGTGCGCGGCGAGGCCGTGGCGGGCGGCGTGCCCGGCCAGAGCCACCAGGTTGTCCCGCTCCCGGTCCAAGGCGAAACGCGCGGCTTCGGTACCGCCGGGAGCGGGTCGCACGCCCGGCCGGTCGTGCGGGAACAGGGCGGCCGCGGCGGCCGACGCGGCGCCGACGTGATGGTCGAGCAGGCGCACGAGGGCGGCCCGGCGCTCGTCGGGGGAGAGGGCGTTGTGCGCGGACTCGGCGGCGTAGGCGCGCAGGAGGTCGTGCTGGCCGTACCGGTCCGGGCCGATCCGGGCCACCAGGTGCGCGCGGACCAGCTCGGCGAGGGCGGCCCGCGGCTCCGCGAGGGCCGCGATGGCCGAGCCGTCCAGGTCGGTGCCGGGATGGACGCCCAGCAACGCGAAGAGTCGCTGGGCGGCCGGGCCGAGGTGACGGTACGACCAGGAGAACACGGCCCGCACCGCGCTGCGCGGGTCGCCCGCGTCCAGGCGGTCCAGGGCGGCGCCGTCCAAGTCGGCCACCACGTCGTGCAGGGGCAGCCCCTCGTGGCCGGCCGCGAAGTCGGCGGCGATGCGCAGCGCCAGCGGCAGGCCCGCGCACCGGCGCGCGAGCGCGGCGGCGGCCGCCGGTTCGGTGTCGACCCGCTCGCCCAGCAGCGCCCGCAGGAGCCGCGCCGCGTCGGCCTCGCCCAGCGGGTCGAGCCGGATCCGGCGGGCGCCCTCGCGGACGACCAGGCCGGCCAGGTCGTCGCGGCTGGTGATCACCGTGAGGCAGGACGCGGCGCCGGGCAGCAGCGGGCGTACCTGGTCGGCGCCGAACGCGTTGTCCAGCAGCACGAGCACGCGGCGGCCGGCAACGAGGCTGCGGTACAGCGCGGCCCGCTCCGCCACGGCCCGGGGGATGCCGGCGCCGTCGACGCCGAGCGCGCGCAGGAAGCCGGCGAGGGCGTCGGCCGCCGCGACGGGCCGGCGGGGGTCGTACCCGCGCAGGTCGACGTGGAGCTGGCCGTCGGGGAAGCGGGCGGCGGCCCGGTGCGCCCACCGCACGGCGAGCGCGGTCTTGCCGACCCCCGCGGTGCCGACGACGAGCGCGACGGTGCCGTCGGGCATGGTGGCGAGGTCGGCGAGCTGTTGTTCGCGGCCGGTGAAGCCGGCGCTGTCGAGGGGGAGCTGCCGCGGTACGGCGACCCATGCCGGTCCGCCCTGGCGGCGCGCGTCCGCGACCCGGTCCCGGGCGGTGGCGAGCGCGCCCTGCTCGGCGGGGGTCGCGCCGAGCAGCCGTACGAGTGCGTCGAACCGGTCGGTCGGCGGGAGGACCTGGCCGGCGAGGTACCCGCCGATCACGCCGCGGGACCATCCGGTCGCGGCGGCGAGCTGGCGGTAGGTGAGCTCGCCGCCCCCGCCGTCCCGGGCGTGGCGCCGGCGCAGGTCGCGCAGGGCCCGGCCGAGGTCGGCGAGCGTCGCGATGCCGGCCGCCGGATCGAGGCTCGACCCGGCGGCCGCCGCCGATGTCGAGGACCGCCCGCCGATGCCGGGGAGGCTATCCGGCCTCAGCCGGCGGAGCTACCAGCCCGCCGCCGCGCAGGGCAGACCGTTGAGCGCGAAGCCCGTAGGCGGCGTGAAAGGTACAGCCGATCCGCCGAACCCCACGTTCGCCTGCCCGCCGGGCCGCAGTGTCGCGAAGTACACCGCCGGCGTGATCGTGCCCGACGAGCCGGTGCGGGCGATGCTCCCCCCGAAGGAGCTGGTGATCGTCGCCGTTCCGGCCAGCTGGAACGTGATCTGCCAGCCGGTGAGCGGGGCGGCGGTGGCGTTGTTGACGGTCACGAAGGTCTGGAATCCGGGCGCGAACGGGATCACCTGGGCGACACACGTGGGCACGGGGTCGGCGGACGCGGGGGCCGGGGCGGCGACGAGCGCGGCGACGGACGCCAGCACGCACGCGAGCCCGAGGGCGAGGCGATGTCTGTCCATGGTGGCATCGTGGCCGCCCCCGGGAAAACGCGCCCCGTATCTCGGACACGGTCGGACGCGGTCAGTGCTCGTGGACCAGGGCGCCGTGGACGAAGACGAGGTCCGCCCGGGTGTCGTGCAGGGCGGCGCCGGGCTCGAACGGGTTGCGGTCCAGCACGACGAGGTCCGCGGCCTTGCCCGGGGTCAGGGTGCCGATCTCCGCGTCGAGGTGGCTCACGTACGCCGAGCCCGCCGTGTAGGCCCGCAGCGCCTGCTCCAGGGTCAGGGCCTGCTCCGGCAGCATCGGGGTCTGCGCCGACGGCCACGCCGACTCGGCCGAGCCCGGGGGTTCCGTCCGGTGTACCGCCACGTGGATGGCCGGCCACGGGTCCGGCGTCGACACCGGCCAGTCGCTGCCCGCCGCCAACCGGCCGCCCGCCCGGAGGATCGCGCCGAAGGGGTACTGGTGCGCCGTTCGCTCCGGGCCGAAGAACGGGACGCACAGGGTGTCGTTCTGCTCGTGGTGCGTCGCCCACAGGGACTGGATGTTCGCGGTCACGTCCAGGGCCGCGAACCTCGGCACGTCCGCCGGGTCGACCACGTGCAGGTGGGCGATGTGGTGGCGCTGCGTGTTGCCGCTCGCCGCCACCGCGTCCAGGCACTCGCGGACCGCGCGGTCGCCGATGGCGTGGAAGTGCACCGCGAACCCCGCGGCGTCCAACGTGGACACGTAGGAGCCCAGGAGTGCCGGGTCCACATTGGAGGTACCGCAGAAATCCTTACCCACATAGGGGTCCAGCATCGCGGCGGTGAAGTTCTCGGCCACGCCGTCCTGCATGATCTTCACGGTACGGGTGACGAAACGGCCCTCGGTGCGCCGCCGCTCCAGCAGCGCCTCGAGCTGGTCCAGGCCGCGGTCGCGGTCCCACCACAGGGCGCCGGCGACGCGGGCCCGCAGCGCGCCCGAGGCCGCGGCGCGCGTGTAGGTGCCGAACTGGTCGCGTGAGCCCGCGTACGAGCCGACGATCGCGTCCTGCCAGCCGGTGACGCCCAGCGAGAACAGGTACCGCTGGGCCTCCGCGAGCGCCCGGTCGTAGTCGGCCTCGGTGTCCGCCGGCAGCAGCGGGGTCACCAGGTCCATCGCGGCTTCGTGCAGTACACCCGAAGGCGTCCCGTCGGCGGAGCGCTCGATGCGGCCGTTGCGGGGGTCCGGGGTGCCGGCGTCGATCCCGGCCGCGCGCAGGGCGGCCGAGTTGACCCACGCCGAATGGTGGTCGCGGTTGGGCAGGAAGACCGGGCGGTCCGGGGCCACCGCGTCGAGGTCCTCGCGTCTCGGCAGGCCGCCCGGGAACGCCGACATCGACCAGCCGCCGCCGGTGACCCAGGGCCGGTCCGCCGGGTAGGCGGCCACCGCGGCCAGGTAGGCCGCGCGGTCGGCCAGGTGCGACAGGTCGCAGCGCAGGCGCTCCAGGGCGCCCTGCACCGGGTGGACGTGCGCGTCGTGCAGGCCGGGGACGAGCAGGCGGCCCGCGAGGTCGACGAGCTCGTACGCGCCCGGGAGGGCCGCGCGGACCGAGGAAAGGTCACCGACCGCCACGATCCGGCCGCCCTCGGTGGCGAGAGCCGTGGGCCGGCCGCCGTCGCCGGTCCAGATCGGGCCACCCGTGAACACCATCGCACCCATGGAGCGAGAGGATACTAAGGTCGCGGGCATGATCCGGGTGCTGCTCGCCGATGACCACCAGCTCGTCCGCACTGGGTTCCGTGTCATCCTCGAGACGGAGGACGACCTCAGCGTGGTCGGGGAGGCCGCCGACGGGCGCCAGGCGGTCGAGCTCGCCCTCAGCACCCCCGCCCACGTGCTGCTCATGGACGTGGAGATGCCCGGCGTCGACGGGCTCGCGGCGACCCGCGAGATCACCGCGGCCGGGCCGGCGCCCGCGGTGCTGATGCTTACCACGTTCGACCGCGACGACTACCTCTTCGCCGCGCTCGAGGCCGGGGCCAGCGGTTTCCTGCTCAAGAACGGCACGCCCGAGGCGCTCATCGACGCGGTGCGGATCGTCGCGCGCGGCGACGCGCTGCTCGCGCCGGAGATCACGCGGCGGGTCATCGCGGCGTTCGCGCGGCCCGGGCGGCGGCCCGCGGGCGGCGGCGCGGCGCTGCTGGCCGAGCTGACCCCGCGCGAGCGGGAGGTGCTGGTGGAGCTGGCCGGCGGGGCGACCAACGCCGAGATCGCGGGCCGCCTGCACCTCGGCGAGGCGACGGTCAAGACGCACGTGAGCCGGGTCCTCACCAAGCTGGGGCTGCGCGACCGCACGGCCGCGGTCGTCTTCGCGTACGAACACGCGGTGGTGACACCGGGTCCGTCGCGCGATGGACCCCGCGGGTAAATCGCCAGCCGGATTCGCGGCGGCCGTGCGGCGCCTACCGTGATGCCCATGAGTGACGCACTGCGGGTGGAGGCGGTCAACCGGCGCTTCGGCGACCGGCAGGTGCTCTCCGACATCACGTTCGACGTCGGTACCGGGCGGATGACCGGCTTCGTCGGGGCCAACGGCGCCGGCAAGACCACGACGATGCGCATCATTCTCGGGGTCCTCGCCGCCGACTCGGGCGCGGTGACCTGGCAGGGCGCGCCGCTGAGCAAGGAGATCCGCCGGCAGGTCGGCTACATGCCGGAAGAGCGTGGGTTGTACCCGAAGATGAGCGTCCGCGAGCAGCTCATCTACCTCGGCCGGCTGCACGGGCTGACGCTGGAACGGGCCCGGCGCAACGCCGCCGAGCTGCTCGAGCGCCTCGGCCTCACCGAGCGTGCCGACGACCCGCTGCAGCAGCTGTCGCTGGGCAACCAGCAGCGCGCCCAGATCGCCGCCGCGCTCGTGCACGACCCGGTCCTGCTCGTGCTCGACGAGCCGTTCTCGGGCCTCGACCCGCACGCGGTCGACACCGTCGTCGGCGTCCTGCGGGAGCGGACCGCGGCGGGCGTGCCGGTGCTGTTCTCCAGCCACCAGCTCGACGTCGTCCAGCGGCTCTGCGACGATCTCGTCATCATCGCCGCCGGGCGGATCCGGGCCACCGGTACCGGCGACGAGCTGCGCGCCCGGTTCGCCGAGCCCCGCTACGAGCTGCGGGTCGACGGCGACACCGGCTGGCTGCGGGACCACCCCGGGGTCACGGTCGTCGACCTGGACGGCGACCGGGCGGTCTTCGACCTCGCCGAAACCGCGGACGACCAGGTTGTACTCCGGGAAGCCCTCGCCCGCGGCCCCGTGCGCGTGTTCGGCCCCGTCGTTCCCTCGCTCGCCGAGATCTTCCGAGAGGTGACCCGATGAACCTGCTGGAGGCGGTCCGGCTCGTGGCCGCGCGCGAGCTCAAGGTGAAGCTGCGCGACAAGACGTTCCTGTTCAGCACCCTGTTCTTCCTGCTGTTCGCGTTCGGCTCCTCGGTGCTGCCGGCCCTGTTCGCGGGCGGGCCGTCCTCGGTCGCGGTGGCGCAGTCCTCGCCGTACGAGGGCAAGCTGCGCGGCGCGGGCCTGAACGTGAAGGTCGTCGCCGACCCCGAGAAGACCGTCCGCGACGGCGACGCCGACGCCGCGGTCGTGGCCAAGGGCGACTCGGCCGAGGTGCTCGCGATGAAGGACGCGCCAAACGACGTCGTCTCGGCGTTGTCGGTCGCTCCGGAGGTACACCTTCTGGATCCCGACGCCGTCGACCCGCTGGCCGCTTTCCTCGTGCCCTTCATGTTCGCGCTGGTGTTCTTCTTCACGTCGCTGACGTTCGGCATCCAGATCGCGCAGAGCGTCGTCGAGGAGAAGCAGACCCGCATGGTCGAGATCCTGGTCGCGGCCGTGCCCGTGCGGGCCCTGCTCGTCGGCAAGGTCGCCGCCGGCGGCATCCTGGCCCTTGCCCAGGTCGCGCTGATCGCGGTCGTGAGCATCGTCGGCTCGCAGTTCAGCGACGACGCCGGCACCCTGCTGCCGCTGCTGGCCCCGGCGATGAGCTGGTTCATCCCGTTCTTCGTGCTCGGCTTCATCATGCTGGCCGCGCTGTGGGCCGCCGTGGGCGCGCTCGTCAACCGCCTCGAGGACGTGTCGAGCGTCGGCATGCCCGTGCAGCTCCTGGTGATGCTCCCGTTCTTCCTGGTGATCTTCCTCGGCGACAACCCGGCGGCGATGCGCATCCTGTCCTACGTCCCGTTCTCCGCCCCCACCGCCATGCCGGTCCGCCTCTTCGACGGCTCCGCGGCGGCCTGGGAACCGTTCGCGTCGCTGGTCATCCTGGCCGCGGCGGCGGCCGGCGCGCTGCTGGCCGGGGCGCGCATCTACGAGGGCTCGCTGCTGCGCACGAACGGCCGCACGTCGTGGGCCACCGCCTGGCGCGACCGCGAGCTGCGCAGCATCTGACGACGTCGATGCAGCCCCCGCGCGATTCGTGACGTGTCTGGGCCGTGGACCGGGAACAGGAGTTCGCCGAGCACTACGCGGCGCTCGACCCGCCGGTGCCGTAGGCGGGGGGCCGCGCGCACCGGGCGTTCCGGCTACGGTGGTGCGGTGTCAGACCCCCGCCTCGCCGCCGCGCGGGAGACGCTCGAGCGCCGGTATCCGGTGGAGTCCGCGCTGCGGGCGGTGGACGAGCTGGGCGAGCTCGCGCGGCAGCCGCACGGCGACCTGCTCGCCATCGTGCGGGCGCTGGCCGGCGCGACCGAGGACGGGCCCGAGTCGCTGGTGGCCGCCGCGCGGTCCGTGCTGCTGGACATCACCCGGCAGGTGCCCGCGCCGGAGTTGGCGGACGACGGCCGGAGCGACCAGGTGCCGTTCGAGGCGCTGCAGGGCCTCGGCGACCCGGCCACCTTCGACCCGGCGCGGAGCTGGCCGTCCCGCCCGGGCGGCGACCGGCTCCGCGTGCCGCTCGGCGTGGGGACCGACGGCGCGCCGGTCACGCTCGACTTCGAGGCGGGCCCGCACGGCCTCATCGTGGGCGCGCCCGGCTCGGGCAAGTCGGAGCTGCTGCGCACGTTGGTCCTCGCGCTCGCCGTCACGCACTCGCCCGAGGAGCTCAACTTCGTCTTCGTCGACCACTACGGCGGCTCGACGTTCAGCGCGCTGCAGCGCCTGCCCCACGTCGCGGCGATGATCACCGGGATCGCGGCGTCGCCGGACCTGGTCGACCGCTTCCTCGACACCGTCGCCGGCGAGCTCGCCCGGCGGGCCGAGCCGGCCCGGACCGCGCCGGCGCTGTTCGTCGTCGTCGACGAGTTCACCGGGCTGCTCGCCGTCGACCCCGGCATCGTCGACCTGTTCGTGCAGATCGGCCGGGTCGGGCGGTCGCTCGGCGTGCACCAGCTGCTCGCCTCGCAGCGGCTCGAGGAGGGGCGGCTGCGCGGCCTGGACAACTACCTGTCCACCCGGATCGCGCTGCGCACGTTCACCGCGCAGGAGAGCCGCGTCCTGATCGGCACGCCCGACGCGTTCGAGCTGCCCATGACGCCCGGCGCCGGGTATGTGCGGTCCGGTTCCGAGGCGCCGGTCCGGTTCCGCGGGCCGATGGCGTACCACCGCTACTGGCCGCCGGCCGGCCCGGCCTGGGACCGCGTCCTGCGGGGCCTCGCGCCCTGGGGCCGGCCGAACGTGGCCGAGGTGCTCACCGAACGGATGCGCGCCGCGGCCCCGCCCGCGACCCCGATGTGGCTGCCGCCGCTGACCGAGTCGCCGACCTTGGGCGACCTCCTGGGCCCGCTCGTGGCGGACCCGGAGGGCCTGCGGCGCGACGGTGTGCCACTCGCCCGGGTGGACCGGCCCTTCGAGCGGCGGTACGACGTCCTCAGGACCCCGCTCGACGAGGGCAACATCGCGATCGTCGGCACCCACCAGAGCGGGAAGTCGACCGCGCTGCAAACGCTCGCGCTCGGCCTGGCCCTGGCCCACAAGCCGGTCGAGGCGCAGCTGTACGTCCTGGACCTCGGCGGCCGGACCCTAGCCCCGCTGGCCGGCCTGCCGCACACCGCCGCCGTCGCCGACCGCCGCCGGCGCGACCTGGTGCCGCGGATCGTCGGCGAGCTGCACGCCCGTCTGGACCGCGAGCCGGCCGGACGCGCCTATCTGCTCATCGACGACTGGGGCGCGGTACGCCAGGATTTCGAGGATCTCGAGGTGCTGCTCCACGACCTGGCCCGGCGCGGGCCCGCCCACGGCATCCGCCTCGTCGTCACGGCGCGGCGCTGGGCCGAGCTGCGGCCCGCGTTCCGCGACGCCTTCACCACCCGGATCGAGCTGCGCCTGGGCGACCCGGCCGAGTCGGAGCTCGACCGGCGGGCCGCGAGCCGGATCCCGTACGACCTCCCCGGGCGCGGCCTCACCGCCGACCGCCGGCCCATGATGGTGGCCCGCCCGCGGCTGACCGGGGACGGCGACCTCGGCGCGGCGGTCGCGGCGATCCGCGCGGCCTGGCCGTTCGAGCCGGTGCCGGCCGTCGAGGAGCTGCCCGGACGGCTGTCGCCCGAGGCGCTGCCCGAGCCGCGGCGCGGCCGGATCCCGATCGGCGTCGAGCAGCTCGCCCTGCGCCCGGTGGTCGCGGACTTCGAGGACGACCCGCACCTGATCGTGCTGGGCGACGACGGGTCCGGCAAGACCTCGTTCCTGCGCGGGCTGGCCCGCTCGATCGAGCGGGCGTACCGGCCGGAGGAGGCCCGGATCGTCGTGCTCGACTACCGCCGGCACCTCCTCGGCGCGGTGGCGCGGTCGCACCTGATCGGGTACTGCACCGGCCCCGCGGCCGCCGCCGACGTCCTGGGCGAGGTCGTCAAGGCGCTCGGCGAGCGGGTGCCCGGCCGGTGGCGCGGACCCGAGCTGTTCCTCCTCGTCGACGACTACGACCTGGTCTCCGGGGCCGCCGACCCGTTGGCGGGCCTGCTTGAGCTCCTGCCACGGGCCGGCGACATCGGGCTGCACCTCGTGGTCGCCCGCCGGGTCCAAGGCGCCGCGCGGGCGATGTTCGAGCCGGTCCTCTCGCTCCTGCGCGACCTGTCCGCGGCGGGGATCGTGCTGTCCGGCCCGCCCGAGGAGGGCCAGGTGCTCGCCGGCGTCCGGCCCGAGCCCCTCCCGCCCGGCCGGGGCCGGCACGTGTCGCGCCGGCACGGCCGGCAGCTCGTCCAGCTGGCGTGGCACAGTCCACCGCCGCGAGGGATCGCTGACCCCGCGGCCGCTGACGTTTGAGGTTGTCCATGCGCAACGGGCGGCGGTTTCACTCTCCGCGGGTCATGGACGGCCTCCCCCGCGGGTGGACCGTGATGTTGTGAGGTGATATCGGCCTCGCACAAGGAGCGGTGTGCGAAGGGAGGTGCGGCCCATGGCCAGCATGTCGGGGCACGCTCAGCACCCGGCGGCGGCGACGGTTCGTCGTGACGTCGAGGTGCCGTTCTGGCGGTTGGTCGGCGTCGGTGTGGCCACGGCGCTGTTCGGTCTTGCGGTGCTCGCCTGGCCACATGCCACGCTGCGGTTGCTCGGGGTGCTCGCTGGCGTCTGGCTGCTGGTGATCGGGGCGATGCGCATCGCCGGGGCGTTCCGGAAGCGTCCGGCAACCGCGCGCCACGTGTCGATCCAACAGGTCGTCGACGGGCTGTTCGGGGTGTTGCTGGTGGCCGTCGGCATCGCGAGCCTGAGCTCGGCCCGGGCCGGGGTGGTCACGGTGTCGGTGCTCATCGGGCTGGCCTGGCTGCTCAGCGGGTTCGCCGCGGTGCTGCTCGGGCTGTTCGCGTCCGGACGGGCGCGGACGTCGCTGCTCGCGCTGGGCGGCGCGGCGATCGTGGTCGGCGTGCTGTTCGTGGCATGGCCCGGCGTGTCGCTGCGCGTGCTGGTGCTGCTGACCGGCATCAGCGCTGTGGTGCTCGGGGCGGTCGAGATCGCGATCGCGGTTCAGGCGCGGCGGTCCGCGGCCGCGCCGATCGAGAAATCAACGGTTTGACGTCTGGGAGGTCGACGATGGACCTGTCGTTTGGTGACATTGTGCTTTCGACCATCTGGTTCATGCTCGTGTTCGCGTGGATCTGGTTGATGATCAGCATTCTGACGGACCTGTTCCGGGATCCGTCGGTGTCGGGGTGGGGCAAGGCGGCGTGGACGGTGTTCCTGATCGTGCTGCCCTGGCTCGGGGCACTGACGTACCTCATCGCCCGGGGCCGCTCGATGAACGAGCGCTCGGCGCAGCGGGCACGGGAGCAGGACGAGCGCATGCGGCAGTACGTGCGCGAAGCCGCCGGCTCCGCGGGGGCGCCGGCCATGTCGAGTCCCGCCGACGACCTCGGCAAGCTCGCCGATCTGCGGCAGCGGGGCGTGCTGAGCGACTCGGAGTACGAGCGGGCCAAGTCGGCGCTGCTCGGCATGAACGGCAAGCCGGCCCGGCAGCCGCTGTGACGATGCCGGGTCAGTGAAGAGCGGCCTTGAGCACGATGAGCGCCACGCCGAAGCTGCCGGCCACGGCGGTGGAGGCGAGGCGCTCACCGGTGCTCAGCCGGCCCAGGGCGCCGATCTCCCAGCCGCCCAGGGCCAGCAGGCCGGTGTTGCACGCCAGCGCGACGAGCACCGCCTGGTACTGCTCGACCCGCAGGACCTCGAGGCCGACGAGCACGACCAGCGGCAGCGCCGACGCCGTCACGATCTCCCAGCCGAGCGAGAGCTGCCGGCGTACCTCGGCCCAGCTCGGCCGGTGGCCGTCGTGGATGCGCTCGGCGACGAGCCGGGCGTAGCGCTCGGCGCTCCAGTAGACCGCGAGCGTGAGCAGCACCGCCGCCGCGGTCGCCGCCGCGGAGTGCGCGTGCGAGGTCGCCATGACGGCGGCGCTGACGATGAGCCCGTAGATCCCGGCCGCGGTGCCTTCCTCGGTACCGCGCCGGATCAGTCGTTGCCGCACGCCCGCAGTTACCCGCGCCGCCTGGCGTAAGCCCCGCCCCGGCGAGGACTACCCCGGGGACTCACCCCGCGGCGGACGGCCGCTCCGCGGGCCGGTCATCCTGTTCGTGTCAGGGGATGAATCGCAGCTCCGGGAAGGCGCGGCTCGGGCCGTCGAGGAGGCGCTGCCGCCGGTGGCGCAGGTGCTGGTCGAAGAAGGCCAGGGGGTACACCTGCTGGATCTGCACGGCCCGGGCCGGGTCGAGGGTGCCGATCCAGTCGGCGCGGTCCTCGGCGCTCATCCCGGTCAGCGTGGCCAGCTGCGGGATCAGCCACTGGTGGTCGCAGTACGCCCCGTGGCGCGCGCCGTCGGCCTGCACGTTGAGCCGCCATCCGCGCAGCCGCGACCAGAACTCCTCGACGCTCGGCTCGGCGGCCCGGCCGAACTCCGCGGTCATCAGCATGAACGGCCGGTCGAGGCCCTCGACCGGCGGTTGCGACTGCATCGGGCCGTCGAAGCTGAGCCCGGCCCGCACGCGGCGGTCCTGGTTCATGACGAGGGCGGTCGCGGTCGCGCCCTTCGACCAGCCGAACATGCCGACGCGGCGCAGGTCGAGCGCGTCGCCCAGGCCGGCCGGCAGCGGGCGGCGCCCGGCGTCGGGGTTGCGCCCGGCGTCTATGTCCTCGATGCGGTCGAGGACGAAGCGGACGTCGTGGGCGTGGTCCCACGGCGTGACCGGCAGGTCGTCGGCGGGGACGGTGAGCTCGTTGTACGAGTCGGCGGAGTCCACCGTGACGACGGCGTAGCCGTGGCTGGCGAGCTCCTGGACGACGATGGTGGTCTCGGAGCGGTGGCCGCCGGCGCCGTGCGAGAACAGGACCACGGGCCGCCGGTCGGTTGTCCGCAGTACCGCCGCGCCCGTGCGGCCGGCCGTGAGGGGCGCCGCCGCGACGCCGGGGTCGAATCCGTTGTCCGCGAGCAGTGCGCGCATCGGCGCCGCGGGCATCCACGGCGCGACCGGATGGCGCCGGGCGTCCGCGGCGGCCGGGTACCACACGCCGGCCATCAGGTCCCGCCCGCCGGGGGCGCCGGCGAGGCGGAGGTCCACGGTGCCGACGTCGTGCGGCCCGGTGGGGCGGGGCAGCGTGAGCCGGGCCGGACCACCGGGCGCGGCGGCCCACCCGCGACCGGTGGCGAACGGAGCGGCAACCCCGGCGGCGAGCGCGGCGGCGAGCAGGCGCCGGCGGGTCAGTTCGGGTTTGGTTGTCATGCCAATAGATCTCCATGACAAACCGATTTGCGCCAGTACCAAGTCAGGCCGGGGCACCACCGAGGTCGGGCCGGGTCCGGGCCGGCTTATCGCGGTCCTCTGGCCCCCGACGCCATGGCGATCGCCATCGCGGTGATCAGCCGCTGCCGGCGGCGGGTCAGCACGGCGAAGCAGGCGGTCAGCACGACGAGGTCCGCCTCGGCCCAATCGCCCGTGACCTCGACCCGCAGCCGCGCGCCCCGCCAGCCGGACTGCACGTGGACGCGGGCCTCGCCGCGGGTCAGGGTGGCCGAGTGCCGGCCCAGGCTCCAGCGCACCGCCCCGCCCGCGCCCGGCACGCGGGCGCCGTCCGGGCGCAGGGCGACCACCGGCCGGCCGTCGATGCGCGCCGCCACGCCGAGGCGGCGGCGGTCGGTGGCCTCGACGTCGAAGTCGCCGGCCGCGGTGCGCAGGGTGCCGCGCCGCATCGAGCCGCGGGTGTGCAGGGTGGCGTCGCCGAAGGTCCAGCGGCCGTGTGCGCGCCGGACCAGGTGCGCGGTCATCGGGGCAGCCCGGCGAGCAGGACCGCGCCGACGGTCAGGTGCAGGGCGGCGAGCCCCGCCACCGCGCCCGCGGTCGCCGCGCCCAGGGGACCGAGCAACGACAGCAGCAGTACCGCCGCCGCCGTCACGACCCAGATCGTCCGGCCCCGGCGCGTGGTGCGCTCGAGCACCGCGAGCAGCGCCCAGCCCAGCAGCCCGGCGAGGGCGGCGGTGACCCCGACCGCGGCCGCCCCGACCGGGCCCTGCCCGGGAACGCTCAGGTCGGCGCCGGCGGCGTGCATGAGCAGGAACACGGCCTCGGCCGCGACGACGGCGGCCCCGACGACCCCGGCCCGCTGCAAGGAAGTTGTCATGCCGACGAGTCTGGGCGCGGGGCCGGACCCGCCACATCGACCGCCCGGCACGCCCGGCTACGACTTTGGTCGGTGGCCGCCGCAGTTGATCAACGCCTAGCCTGCATCCGTGACCCCCAACGGACCGCCGCGCGTCGCCGCCGCCATCGTGGCGGTCGCGATCGGCGCGCTGACCGCGGCGAGCCTGCTGGCGACGCACGGCCCGCTCGACATCGCGGCCGGCGGGCTCGCCGTCGCGGGCGTCGTGGTGGCGCTGTACCGGCCGATCGCGGGCGGCCTCGCGCCGGGCGTGCTCGCCGCGCTCTCGCCGGTGGCGACGCCGGCCGCGACCTCCGCCGTCTTCACCGCCGCGCGGCGCCGTCCGCTGCGCGATGCGGTGGTGGTCGCGCTGACCGGCCTCGGCGGGCACGCGGTGCAGGGGTTCTGGCGGCCGTACCCCGGGCTCGCCTACGGCTGGTGGCTGCTGCTCATGGCCGTTGCCCACGCGGCACTGTTCGGCTGGGGCGTGTGGGCGCAGGCCCGCCACGAGCTGCTGCTGTCCCTGCGCGAGCGGGCCTGGCGGGCCGAGGCCGAGCAGGGCCGCCGGGTGCGCGAGGCCCGGCTCGCCGAACGCACGCTCATCGCCCGGGAGATGCACGACGTGCTCGCCCACCGCCTGTCGCTGCTGGCCATGTACGCGGGCGCGCTGGAGTACCGCCCCGACGCCCCGCCCGAACGCCTGACCGAGGCCGCCGGCGTCATCCGGCAGGGCGTGCACCAGGCGCTGGACGAGCTGCGCGAGGTGATCGCGGTGCTGCGCCACGAGGACCTCGGCGCCGTGCACTCCCTGCCCGACGTGCCGGGGCTGGTCGCGGAGGCCGTCGCCGCGGGCCAGACCGTCCACCTCGACCACCGCTGCGCCGGCGCGGACGTGCCGCCCGCGGTCGGCCGCACCGCCTACCGGGTCGTGCAGGAGGCGCTCACCAACGCGCGCAAGCACGCGGCCGGGCGGCCGGTTACGATCAGGCTGGAGATCGATGGGGGCCGGCTGGTGCTCGACGTACGCAACCCGATCACGGAGGACCTGCCGGACCTGTCCGGCTCGGGGGTGGGCCTGATCGGCCTGACGGAGCGCGTCGGCCTGGCCGGCGGCACGCTGGAGCACGCCGTGACGGCGACGGGCGAGTTCCGGCTGCGGGCGGAGCTGCCGTGCACGAGCGGTTAGTCCGGGTCCTGGTGGTGGACGACGATCCATTGGTACGCGCGGCGCTCACGATGATGCTCGACGGCGCGGCCGGCATCGAGGTCCTGGCGACGCTGACGGACGGCGACGAGCTCCCGGCGGCCCTGGACCGCCACCGCGCCGACCTGGTCCTGATGGACCTGCGGATGCCCCGGGTCGACGGCATCCAGGCCACGCGCCGCGCAAGGGCCCGGCCCCAGCCGCCCGAGGTCATCGTCCTGACGACCTTCGACACCGACGAGCACGTGGTCCGCGCGCTGCGTGCCGGCGCGAGCGGCTTCCTGCTCAAGGACACCCCGCCGGAGCGCATCGTCGACGCCGTACGCCGCGTCTCGGCGGGCGATCCGATCCTGTCCCCGGCGGTGACCCGCCGCCTCATGGCGCGGGTGGCGGCGGACGCGGCCGGCTTCGAGCGCGCCCGCGGCCAGCTGTCCGCCGTGAGCCCGCGGGAACGCGATGTGGCGGTCGGCGTCGCGCGCGGCCTGACCAACGCCGAGATCGCGGCCGAGCTGTCGATGAGCGTCGCGACGGTCAAGGCCCACCTGACCCACATCATGACCAAGCTGGACCTGGACAACCGCACCCAGCTCGCGATGCTCGTCCACGACGCCGACCTGCTGTAGCGGGCCCCTCCTACGCGCTCGGGGCGCTGCGCAGGGGCAGCGTGACCGTGGTGCCGCCGGTGTCCCGGCCGGCCAGGTGGATCGCGCCGCCGTGCTGCTTGGCGATGGTGTGGCTCAGGGCCAGGCCGCACCGGGGTACGGCCGGTGACCTGGCGGCACGGCAGCCGCAAGACGGCCGCCAACCCGACCGCGAAGATGCGCTCGCACTTACTGCGACTGCGTATCCGGCCAGCCGACCGCGACATCCCCCGCGGCGCTACTAGCGGGCCGTCTGGTCGCCGATGCGCCGGCTGGGGGCCGCCGTCAGGAAGTGGACGCGGTCCGCTGGTACGACGGCGTCGGTGTCGTCGACGAAGGCCACCCGCACGGGACGGTCATCGCCGACGGAACGCCGCAGGGTGGAAGGTCCCGTGGCCGGCGGCCGGTTGTCGTCGCCCCATTGTTGGAGGGCGGCCAGGATCAGCCGCAGCTGCTCTCCGGCCGGCGTCAGGTGGTAGCTGAAGCGTGTGCGCGCGCCGGGCTGGCGGTAGGGCCGTTTCTCCATGACACCCTCGGCCACGAGGGTGCCCAGACGCAGAGTGAGGATGTCGGGGGCGATGCCGAGGCGGTCGCGGAAGTCGGCGAAGCGCGTTACGTGCTGCAGTGCCGCCTCGCGGACGATCAGCAACGTCCAGTGTTCCCCCACGACCGTCAGGGCGCGGGCGATCGAGCACGTTTCCTCGCTGTCGCGGGCCTCCTGCGTGACGTTGGCGTGAGTCATACCACTCAGCATACCTCTGAGTTGGGGAACGCTACTCAGCAGGCTACGTTGTGAATACCTATCCAGCCCTCACTCGAGACGAGAGACTCATGGACATCAGGAACGCAGTCGCTGTCGTAACCGGCGCGAACCGCGGTCTGGGCCGCCACTTTGCCGCCCAGCTGCTCGAGCGCGGCGCAGCGAAGGTATACGCGGGCGCGCGCAACCCGGCGTCGGTCGACCTGCCCGGGGTCGTGCCGCTCGCACTGGACATCACCGACCCCGACTCCGTGGCACGGGCAGCCGACGTCGCCGCGGACGCGACGTTGCTCATCAACAACGCCGGCATCCTCACGCACGTCGGCTTCGTCGACGGCGACACCAGCGACATCCGCCGGGAGATGGAGACCAACTTCTTCGGCGCCCTCAACATGACCCGGGCCTTCGCCCCGGTGATCGCCGCCAACGGTGGCGGGGCCGTGCTCAACGTGCTGTCCGTGCTCAGCTGGGCGCACTACCCGAACTACGGCGGCTACAGCGCCGCCAAGGCCGCGGCGTGGGCCATGACCAACGTGACACGGCAGGAGCTGGCGCCGTCCGGCATCGACGTCACCGCCCTGCACGTGGGCTACATGGATACCGACATGGTCGACTACGTGCCCGCATCCGACAAGGTCGACCCCGCGGGGGTGGCCCGCCTCGGCCTCGACGGCATCCAGAACCGCGCGCTCGAAGTGGTGGCCGACGAGAAGAGCCGCACCGTGCGCTCCGCACTCTCCGGCGACCTCGCAACCCTTTACCCCGGCCTGCCCGCGACGCGCTGACCGCGACAGCGCCAGGGAGTTGATGAAGCGTCGCGGAGGTGCGTCACAGAACCGTGCACCCGCTGGCACGTGGGGCCGATGGCGCAACCACCGCCACCGAGCCCCAACCGAACCGAACCGAGCGTGATGCCCGGGATCAGCCTCGGCGCAGCGGTCCACGGGCGCACCTTGCCAACCGCGACTGGAACACCTTCGTTCAGGCACGCCACCAGCAGCGCGACGGAACTGAGAAAATGTCGGCCCGCCCGACCTCATTCGGACCCGCGCTGACGCGATGAGCTGGCTGACGGCAGCCCTCGGACTGTGGGCAGGCATGGTAATCGCCGTGATCGCCATGCCTGTCGGAGGGCCGGGGCGTCCACCGACAGTCTGACCCTGTTCACGGTGCGCCCCGGCCGCGGTCACGAGGGCATGGCCGCAGCCGGAGCCTGCCGGTGTTCACCGGTTTCGCGGTCCATGACGGATTCCCTCTACCGCCGCTACGGCACAGCCCGCCATGGACGGCCCCGGCGAGGCCAGCACCCGGCGACCTCGTTACTCGGTGTATGCGCCGAGCTGCAACTGCTGCTCGCGACCTGGACCGGCGCCTGCCCCACCTGCCACCAAACGGTGGAACCGTTACGCCGCAACAACCATCGACAGACCCAACAAAGCACTACTAGATGCGCGCGAGATCCGCGAACAGCTGCCGGAGCTCGCCGACGCACATCATGTACCCGGTCGGGCTCGGCAGCCGTTCCGCGTAGTGGCGCAGGTCGGCGGCGAGGGCGAACAGCCGGACCGGGGTCCGGGCCGCCCGCGCGTCCGCGACCGCCCGGCGCAGACCGTCGAGCACGGCCGGGTGCCGGGTGCGGTACGACTCGGCGACCAGGTGGTTGCTGCGGTCGGCGGCCAGATAGAACTGCACCAGATCCTTGGTACCGATGAACAGCTCGTCGGCGCCGGCGGCGCAGATGGCCGAGGTCGCGTGGACGGCCGCGGGCGTCTCGATGAACGCCGACAGCGGCGTCTCGGCGGGCAGCCCGAGATGCGGCCGCAGCCGGGCGAACTCCTCGGCGTCGTTGAGGAACGGGGCGGAGAGGCTCACGCGCCCGGCGCCGGCCCCGAGCCGGGCCCGCAGCGTCTCCAGCGCCACGTGCAACGCCCGCGGGTAGGCGGCCGACCGGAGCAGCCAGCGGGTGCCGTGCAGGCCCATGTCGGGGTTGGGCTCGTTGTGGATCGGCGTGCGTTCGGTGATGCGGGCGGCGTCGTCGGAGCGCAGGTCGAGCATCCGCAGGATCAGCCGCTGGCCGGGCCGCAGCGCCGCCATGTACGTCTGCAGCTGCCCGGCGACGGCCCGGCCGTAGGCGTCGACGGCGGCCGCCCCGCCGTGCAGCGCGTCGATCGGGCTGAGCCCCGCGGCCAGGCACAGGAACTCCTCGCGCAGGAAGAACGACTCGACGCGCGCCGCCCCGACGTCGTCCGCGTTCACGGTGCGGACGTCCTCGACGTCGGCGATCACCGCGCAGGCCGAGCCGAGCAGGTCCGGCGACGGCAGGCTCGCCGGCGCCGCGGCGGGGCCGGTACCGCCGCCGGCGCCGATGGTGACGGACTGCGCCTCCAGGTCGAGCGTCACGACACCGACGAGCTCGTCGAGGTCGGCCGGGTCGACGCGCAGCACGGGGATTCGCTTGGCACGGCAGATCGACTGCATGTGGCCGGTCGATCCGCCGCGGCTGCAGATGACCGCGCGCGCGGCCAGGACGGCGTCGTACAGGTTCGGGCTGAGCGAGGCCACGACGAGGATGGAGCCTTCGGACGGTCGGCCCGTGCGGTTGCAGGGTCCACGCAGCACCGGCTCGGGCCCGGGGGTCAGCAGGACGCCGCGAATCCGTCGTTCCGTCACGAGATCTCCGTTTCCTCATCGTTCGTGATCCGCAGCTGCCGGCGCAGCTGGCGCGGGGTGACCGAGATGTCGGTGAGCCGCTCGACCGCCGCCTGGTTCACGGCGACCCGCGTCAGGTGGTCGTGCGTGCCGGTGAGGTCGTCCTGGCCGCCGTCCATGGCCCGCAGGTGGGCCCCGAGACGGTCGTCGAGCCGCCGGCGCTCCGCCCGCGACCGCGCCGCGAGCCGCTTGACCTCGAGCGAGACGGCGTGGTCGAACGCCATCTGGGTCGACTCGCCGGCCAGCAGGCGGTGCCGGTGATCGGTGGCCGCCCGCCGCGCCGCGTCGTCGCCGTGGAGCTCCAACCGTTCGATCACGTGGGCGGCCACGACGATCGAGTGGTTCTTGATCGCGGCGAGGTTGAAGGCGAACGCGCCGGACCGGCCGTTGCGCACGATCTCGTCGCCCTCGCGCATCACGCCGATGGCCGAGAGCGGCGTGACCGGTTCGCCGTCGTGGCCCAGCGGCGTGCCGCGGTCGTCGATCTCGATGCCCCGCCCGGTGCGCCGATGGGGCATGACCAGGTGCTTGGCCAGCAGGTTCTTCCACAGCGGCGAGCCGACCTGGGTGTAGTCGGTCTGCCGGCCGAAGTTGCACACGACCAGGTCGGCCAGGATGACCCGCCTGGTCGCGGGGGCCGCGACGGTGACCGCCAGCCGGTCCGGCCCGACGGGGTCGACCTGCTCGATGCGGCCCAGGACGACCTCGACCGGAACGTGGTCGGCGGCGATCGCATGCTCGACGATTGAGGTGGTGTACGGCACCGCCCCGACGCGCAGCGCCGCGATCTGGGTGCCGAAGTCGTCGAGCAGGCGCCGCAGCTCGTCCGTCGGGATCCGCTCGATGATCTTCGGCAGGTACGGCTCCCAGGCCTTGGCCACGCGCTCGGTGACGACGGTCCGGTCCATGCCGGGATGGTCGCCGCGGACCGCGTCGCATGCCGTCTCCCACTCGGCCCCGATGCGCGCCAGGAACTCCTCCCGGTCGCGGTACGGCTCGAGCAGGCGCCCGGGCGCGGGCAGCTCGACGACGCCGTGCCGGTGGTCGTCGGGGTAGGTACGCGGTGTGGTGCCGGACCGGGAGACCAGGTGGATGGCGCCGGTGTGGCCCTGCCGCAGCAGGAGCGCCGCCGAGTCGAACGCGCTGAGGACCGTGCCGACGATCACCACGCTGGCTTTCGGCGGTACCGCCAGGAGCCTCCGGACGCCGTCGGTCGAGTACGGATGCCGGACGAACGCCGCATGGTCCAGCACGCCGGTGGCGAAGGGCGGCGACTTGAGCTCCAGGCCGGTCGCGAGCACGACGTGGTCCGCGGTCAGCGTCGCCGGGGTCGCGGCCTCGCCGGCCGGCCGGATCGCCACCTCCACGCGGTCGGCGGCGACGCCCAGGTCGATCGCCTCGCCCTCGGCCTCGACCAGGTCGACGTCCGGGTATGCCTCGCGGCGGGCCTCGGCCATCCGGTCGGTCAGGTAGTCGTGGTAGATCCGGCGGGGGGCCGGCCCGTGCTCGACGAACTCGAAGTCGGTCCACGGCGCCGGCCACTGCCGCCGGTCGGCCTCGTGGTTGGCCCAGCGGACGAAGTCGTCGACGTCCTCCCGGAACGCCGACATGCGGCCCGCCTGGATGTTGAAGACGTGTTCCCACGGGTTGCCGTCCCGGTGGTAGGCCACGCCGGCGTACCGGTAGTCGGGCCGGCGCTCGAGTAACACTATTTCCAGCGGCGTGCGTGCGAACCGCAGCAGCCGGATCGCCGTGGCGGTGCCGGCGAGACCTGACCCGATGATGAGAATCCGTGGACGGCGCATAGTCCTAATTTATGGCCATGGCGCTTCCAAACTGTCTACTTCAATGGTGCTGATTGACGGACATCGATACTCGCCGAGCGTCGATGCCTTGTTGCCGCCGTGCCCGTCGAGACGGCAGGATGACGAACATGGATGAGTTGGCTGTCGCCCTGGTGCAATCCGGCCGCACGGCTTCCGTCGCCAGCATTCGGGAGTACACCGTCGTCATGGACCGCCCGTCGGCCCAGGGCGGCTCGGACGCGGGGCCGATGGGCGGCGAGACGCTGCTCGCGTCGGTCGGCGGCTGCTTCCTGAGCACGCTGTACGCGGCCGCCGAGGCGCGTTCGATCCCCGTCGAGGGCGTGCGGTGCCGGGTCACGGGCTCGTTCGCGGCGAACCCCCGCCGGTTCGGCGCGATCCGCCTCGAGGTGACCTGCGACTCGTGCCCGCCCGCCGACCTCGCCCACCTCGTCGAGGTCGCCGAGCGGGGCTGCCTCGTGGTCGCGACCCTCCGCCAGGGCATCGAGGTCGTCGCCACCGTGGCCGTGCGGCCCGGCTGACCCGGCGCCGCGGCCGCTAGGTGGCCGCTGCCGCGTCCAGCGCCCACCACCCGGCGGCGAGCGCCAGCAGGACGAGCAGGACCGGCCAGTGCGCGGAACGTTCGGCGCGCTCGCGGGCCGGCCGGGGCGGTTCCACGACCGGCACCCGCGCGCAGGCGTTACGACGGCCATGGATCGCCCATCCGGGTGACATGCAGGGATTCCGCGGCGGTGTGAATGAGATGAACGTCCGCCACTGAATAGGTGACTCAATGGTGTTCGTCGATATATGTGTAGTTACGCCCGGTCGGCACCACCTCCCGGGGCGCGGGCCGACGGCGGGTGTCAGGCCGGTCGACGACCGGGTCCGGCGGTGCGGGTTGCGTGCAAAGTGGCCAGCAGGCGCAGGCGGTCCGCGTCGGGGCTGCCCGGCTCCGTGGTGAAGACCAGCATGACCGGGCCCGGGTTGCCGGGCAGCGGGTAGGTGTCCCAGTCCAGGGCGATGTCGCCGACCTCCGGGATGTGGAAGGTCTTGGTGCCGCTCACCGACTCGCGTACGTCGTGGCGGCCCCACAACCGGCGGAACTCGGCGCTGCGGATGCTCAGCTCGCCCACGACCGCCGTCGCGCGCGGATGGGTCGGGTCCGTGGCCACCGCGGCGCGCATCATGCCGATGTAGTCCAGGGCCTGGCGCTCCCAGTCCGCGCAGCGCCGGGAGTTCGTCATGGTGTCGTCGAACATGAGCAGGAGCATGTTGAGCCGGTCGGGCGGGAGGGCGTTCGGGTCGCCGAGCAGGGCCTCCGCCATCGGGTTCCAGGCGAGCACGTCCAGGTGCCGGCCGAGTACCACCGCCGGGGTGTCCAGCACGCTCAGCAGCCGGCGCGTGCCGTCCGGGACCCGCTCCGGGGCGTGGTCCGGCCGGGCCGGCATCGGGCGGCGGGCGGCATGGGCCAGGGTGAAGAGGTGGCGGCGCTCCTCGTCGTCGAGGGCCAGGGCGTCGGCCAGGGCGTCGAGGACGTCGTCGGACGGGCGTACCTCCCGGCCCTGCTCCATCCGCTGGTAGTAGTCGGTGCTCAGGCCGGCCAGCAGGGCCAGCTCCTCGCGGCGCAGCCCGGTGACCTTGCGCCGGCCGCCCGGCTCCAGGCCCACGTCGTGCGGGTGCAGGCGGCCGCGCCGGGCGCGCAGGAAGTCGCCGAGCTCGCGGGCGTACGGATGGGCCATGCCGCAAGTGTGCCCCCGCGCCGGGCGCGGCGGGTAGGACCCGCAGACCTAGGCAACGGCGTACGACCGAACTCGGCCGCGGTGCTCCTAGCCTCGGAGTCCGTCCGGCCCCGCATGACCACCACCAGGAGCAGCAGATGAACGGATCGACCGCCGTCGTGACCGGCGCGAACTCGGGCCTTGGCCTCGTCACCGCGGCCGAGCTGGCCCGCCGCGGCGCCCACGTCGTGCTCGCCGTGCGCAACACCGCCGCCGGGGCGGAGGCCGCCCGCCGGATCGGCGGGGACGTCGAGGTGCGCGAGCTCGACCTCGCCTCCCTCGCCTCCGTCCGGGCCTTCGCGGCCGGCCTGGGGGCGGTCGAACTGCTCGTCAACAACGCCGGCGCGGTGCTGCTCGGGCCGCGCCGGACCACCGCGGACGGGTTCGAGCTGCACCTCGGGACCAACATGCTCGGGCCCTTCGCACTGACCGGGCTGCTGCTGGACAACCTGGCCGCGGCGAAGGCGGCCCGGGTCGTCAGTCTCAGCTCGATCACCCACAGGAACGCGCACCTCGACTTCGACGACCTGATGTTCGAGCGCCGGTACCGGGCCGCGGCCGCCTACGGCCGGTCCAAGCTCGCCACCACGGTCTTCGGGGTCGAGCTGGACCGCCGGCTGCGCGCGGCCGGCTCGCCGATCCTCAGCGTGCTGGCCCACCCGGGGCTGACCCGCACCAACCTGACGCCGCGGGCCTGGGAGCACCGCGGCCGGGCCGGGCGGCTGATGGCGCGGGCCGGGCTGCTGCTGACGCAGCCGGTGGAGGAGGGCGCCCAGCCGCAGCTGCGCGCGGCGACCGGGCCGGATGTGCGGGGCGGGCAGTTCTTCGGGCCGGCCCGGCTGGGGGAGACGCGGGGGCCGGTCGTCGAGGCGCGGCTGAGCCGGGAGGCGGCCGATCCGGCGGTCGGCGCGCGGCTGTGGGCGGCGGCCGAGTCGCTGACCGGCGTCAGCTACCTGTGATCACCGGGGGCGCGGCGGCGCCGGCCGGCGTCAGCCGCCGGTGATCTCCCGCCGCCGCGGTGCCGCGCGATCGGGGCGCGGGGAGTCGTGGCCGGAGGAGCCGCCGAGCCGCAGGGCGAGCGCGGGGCACATGTCGGCGGCGCGGCGGGCCTGGGCCTCCAGCCACGACGGCACCGCGGCGTCGGGATGGTGGGGAAGCCGTTCTCGTCGAGGCGGATCAGCTCCGGCAGGACGTGGGCGCACAGGCCGTGGCCGGCGCAGCTGCTCCAGTCTACCGACAGGCGCCCGGCGCCGCCGTCGGCCGTGCCGTCCGGGACGGGCGCCTCGAGTACCTTCACCGCGATGTGCACGCCCAGCGCGACAATCGCGACGATGGCCGTCGCCCGGTGCGCCGTCTGCAGCAGGACGCGCTGGCCGATCCGCAGCACCAGGCGGTCGGTGGAGGCCAGGCCGGCCATCACCGTCAGGGACAGCGCGACCAGCGCGACGACGCCGATGTAGTAGTGCAGGACGACGAACACGTAGGCGGTCGCCAGCCGGCCGGCGTGCGTGTACGTGGCGACCGGCAGCAGCACGGCGACCGCGACCGCCGCGGCGGCCACCGGCATCGGGCGGCGCCGGGGGCGCACCTCGCGACCGCTCCGGGTCAGGGTCAGATCGTTTTCCGCCTGCCTGCCACGCATCGGCCGCCGAGCGCGGCGCGCACCCGGTGGTCCGCCAGATCGGGTCCATGATCGCCCAGCAGCACGTCAAGCTGGACCAGGACGTCGTGGACGCGGCCAACCAGCTGGGCGTCACGCTGCCCACCACGCCGACCGCCCAGCAGACCGGCTGGCTCGACGAGATGCGCGGCGCCTCCTCCAACCAGGAGTTCGACCAGATCTTCGTGACCCGGCTGCGGGCCGCCCACGGCAAGATCTTCCCCATCATCGCCGCGGTCCGCTCCGGCACCCGCAACGAGATCGTCCGCAAGGTCGCGCAGGAGGCGAACACCGTCGTCGAGGGCCACCTGTCGATGCTGGAGAGCACCAACCTCGTCCGGTTCGGCGAGCTGCCCCCGATCCCGCTGCCCGAGGTCGACATCGCCAACAGCGGGTCCCTCGTGCAGACCGCGCAGGGCCGCGCCGAGGCCGGCAGCGGCTTCAGCCCCATCGTCGTCTGGGTGGTGCTCATCGCCGCCGTCGTGACCGCCACCGCCAACTCGTACCGCGTGTTCAGGCCGAAGGCCGCCCGCTGACCGGCAGCTTGGCGCGGACCCCGTCCGCCTCGGCGCGGTCGAGGTCCGTCAGGATCCGCAGGGCGCGCCGCCACAGCGGCCGGGCCGCGCGGTCGTCACCGTCCAGGGCCGCGCGGGCGTCGCCGAGACCGTCCAGCGCCAGGGCCTCGGCGAAGCGGTCGCCCACGCCGCCGGAGAGCTCCAGGGCGCGCTCGTAGCAGGCGGCGGCCGCGGCGAAGTCGCCGAGCCGGCGGTGGATGTCGCCGAGGGTGTGCTGGGCCGCGCCCTCCTGAGCCGGGTCGGCGAAGCCGCGGTAGATCGCGGCGGCCTCCTCGGCGGCGGCCCGGGCGGCCTCGAGGTCGCCCAGCTCCATGCGGCACCAGGCGAGGGCGTTGAGCTCCTTGGCCACGTCGGCCTCGTCGCCGAGCCCCCGGCACAGGTCGAGGGAGCGCTGGGCGTGCGCGGCCGCGTCGGGCAGGCGGCCGTCGCGGTCGGCGAGCTGGCAGAGGTTGTGCTCGGTCCGTGACTCGCCGTGCCGGTCGCCGAGGGTCCGGAAGCGCCCGAGGGCCTCGGTGAGCAGGGCGCGCGACTCCGGGTACCGACGCTGCCACATTCGCAGTCGCCCGAGGCCCCGGTGCAGGTGTGCGAGCGCCCGCGCGTCGCCCAGGCGCTCGGCCGCGCCCCGGCCGGCGGTGTGCGCGGCCTGCCAGTCGTCCCACCGGCCCTGCCGTTCGAGGAAGTCGGTGAGGGTCCAGGCGAGCTGCCAGGCGTGGACGTCCGGTCCGGCGTGGACGGCGGCGAGCAGGTTCGCCCGCTCGGCCAGGAGCCATTCCAGCCCGGTCCCGGGGCCGGGGAGCACGACGCCCGGCGCGGCCGGGGGCGGGGCGACCGGGAGCCAGGACGGGTTGATGGCGAGGGCCGCGGCGATCGCGGTGTGCAGGTAGTGGTCGAGCACCCGGCGGCCGGCGCCGTCGTCGCCGTCGCGGGCGGCGAGCTCGCGGGCGTACTCCCGCAGCAGGTCGTGCAGCGTGAACCGGCCCGGCTCCGGCTCGGCGAGCAGGCTCGCCCGGACCAGCTCGCCCAGCAGGTCCGTCGCGGTCGCGGGCGGCACCCCGGCAAGGCTCGCGGCGGCGGCGACGCCGAACTCGGGGCCGGGGTGCGCGCCGATGAGCCGGAACAGCCGCGCCGCGCCGGGGCCCAGGGCCCGGTACGACCAGGACAGCACCGCCCGCACGTCGGAGACCGGGTCGCCGCCGTTGAGCACGTGCCAGCGGCGGGCCGCGTCGCGCAGCTCGGCCGCGAGCCGGTGCAGCGCGACGCCGGGCCGGGCGACGGCCTGGGCCGCGGCGACGCTCATCGCGAGGGGCAGCCGCGCGCACAGGCCGATGATGTCGTCGGCCGCGTCGGGCTCGGCCGCCGTCCGCGTCTCGCCGAGCCGCCGCCGCAGCAGGTCCCGCGCCTCGCCGGTGGTCATCAGCCCCAGCGAGATCGCGTGCCCGGTCAGCGTGGCGAGGCGGTCGCGGCTGGTCACGAGCACCAGCGACGGGCCCGCGCCCGGCAGCAGGGGCCGCACCTGCTCGGCGTCGCGGGCGTTGTCGAGCACGATGAGCAGGCGCCGCCCGGCGACCACGGATCGATACAGTTCCTCGCGTTCCGGCTGCTGGTTCGGCAGCTGCTGAGCCGGCACCCCCAGCGCCTCCAGCAGCACCGCGAGGACGTCCCCGGGCCGGACCGCGGCACCGGCGGGGTCGAATCCGAGCAGGTTGAGGTACAACTGCCCATCGGGGAACCGCGGGGCCGCCCGGTGCGCCCAGAACAGCGCGAGGGCCGTCTTGCCGACCCCGGCGGTGCCGGAGACGACCGCGACGCCCTCCTGGGCATCGAAAGCGTCGAGCGCGTCGAGCTCCGCGGCCCGGCCCGCGAACCCGCGCACGGCGGCCGGCAGCTGCGCCGGGCGGGTCACGGGCAGCGCCGACATCGCCTGCCGCCGGGCCCGCAGCTCGGCGCCGGGGCGCAGGCCGAGCTCCCGGTCGAGGGCCTCCTCGAGCCGTTCGTAGACCGCGATCGCCTCGCCCGGCCGCCCGCCCTGGTACAGCGCGGCCATCAGCTGCCCGTGGACCCGCTCGTCGAACGGGTGCTCCGCGGCCAGCGCCGCCAGCTCCGGCACCAGCGCGTCGTGCTCGCCGAGGCGCAGCCGCGCGTCGAGCAGGTCGAGGCGCACGTCGCGGCGCAGCTCGTCGAGGCGCCGGCCCTGCGCACGCAGCCAGTCCAGCTCCAGGCCGTCCAGCGACGGCCCGCGCCACAGCTCGAGCGCGGCCCGGAAGTGCCCGGCCGCCGTCCGCGCCGCCCCGGCCGCGCGCCCGGCCCGCACGTGCTCCTCGACCAGCGCGAGGTCGGTCGGGGCGTGCAGCACATAGCCGGGCGGGCGGGACTCGATGGCGTGCCGGTCCTGCAGTACCTCGCGCAGCCCGGACACGTGCCGCTGCACGGTGTTCGGCGCCACCTCGGCGTCGCCGTCCTCCCACGCGAGCGCGGCGATCCGCTCGACGCCGACGACGGCGCCGCGGTGCAGCCCGAGCACGGCGAGCACGGCCTTGCGCCGCAGTCCGGCGAGGGCGTGCACCTGCCCGCCGACGGTGACGTCGACCGGCCCGAGCAGCCGTACCAGCATCAGACCAGGCCCAGCATCCACTCGAGGCCGTGGCGGGTCGGTCCGCGCCCGGCCGCCCGCGACTGGGCGGTGAAGACGAGCACGCGGCCCTGGGTGCCGTGCGGGCGCAGGTACCGGCCCTGCCACCACGTCTCGCCCTCGTGCTCGTAGGTCAGGTCCAGCACGCGGACGCCGCCGGCGAGGGTGCGGTCGGCCTCGACCGCCTGGTACGCCGCGACCAGGGCCGTGCGCGGGTCCTCGACGGCGGCCGGCCCGGAGACGTAGATCGTTCCGCCGTCCGGGCCGTTGAGATAGAACGGCGCCCCGTCGCCGGAGTCGATGGTGAAGCCCTCCGGCCAGACCGCCTTGAACGCCGTGGTCTCGATGACCCAGTACGGATGGTCCGGCCCCGGCTCGACGTCGACGATCCCGTCCGCGCCCTGCGGCCGGGCCGGGTCGACGACCGCCGTCGCCGGGCCGCCGGGCCGCCAGTTGGTGACCTCGACGGCGTCCGGCGCGGAGGGGTGGCGCGCGTAGGTGTACGGCCAGTACCCCAGCAGCACCACCCCGTGCCCGGCCAGCCGGGCCAGTACATGTCCCATGGTCCGCGAGACGTTAGCGCATCACACGCTGGACGAGAAGGTAACGCTGAACTCGCTCTTCTCGGGCGCGCCACTGTTGGCGAAGCACGCGACCGGCACGACGGCGTCGCTGCCGACGCGGGCCCAGACCTTCTGGATCGTGCAGTACACGGGGCCGTCGCCGATGGCGGTCACGTGGGCGGTGGTCTCCTTCTCGTGCAGCAGCGGGAACTTGACGGTGTACGTGCCCGGGCCCGACGGGCCGAAGCCGTTGGCGCCCACGCCGAGCGGGTACGAGTAGTTCGTCGGCCCGCCGAACGGTGTCGAAAGGTACCCGAAGTACTTCGGGGGCCCGAACGACGCGTAGACCGAGCGCTCCCGGTGGAACGACGCGGTGAAGTCGCTGTTCAGCGCGGCGCCGGTGGCCGGGTCGTGGCAGGTGACGTACACGATGACGTCCGTTCCCGACGTGCCCCAGCGCAGGATCTTGCACCGGCGCGGCTGGGCGTTGGGCTGGCCGGCGGTGACCTGCACGTTGCCGGCCAGGACGCCGGAGGGGTCGCCGACGCCGGTGAAGCGCAGGGCGTAGATCCCGATCCCCACCGGCGTGGCGGTCACCGCGCCGCCGGCGGAGTTGTACGACTGGGCGACGGCGTTCGAGACCACCTGGACGGAGGCGTAGGCGCCGGGGCCGCCGAGCAGGATGCCGGAGCTGACCGTCCACAGCACCGTGAACGGGGTGTCGGCCGGGCCGCCGCCGGGCTTGAAGCACTGGACGTCGACGATCTCGTCGAGGCCGGAGGAGTACCAGCGGACGGTCTCACAGAACCGGCCGTCGGCGGCGACGGCGGTCACGTGCACGTTGCCGCGCGCGCCGGTCCCGACGCCGGGGAAGCGCACGAGGAACCGGCCGGGGGCGACCCGGCCGCCGGTGGCGCCGGGTCCGTAGGAGTAGGCGGGGTTCAGCGCGGTCCAGAGCGGCACGGTCGGGTTGTCGACCAGGGCGAACCCGAACCGGTCGGCGGTGGCGGCCGCGGCCGGTGACACAGGGACGAGCAGCAGGGCGGCCAGCACGGCCACGACGACGGCGACGACCTGGCGGGGGCGTGGAAGCATGAACACTCCTATCGACTAGGGTCGATGCTGGCGCCCACTGTCCCGCTCGCGGCCCTCGATCGCAGTCGCCTTCCCTACAGCGGTGGAATGGATCAGCGGGACGTACACCCGCTCGACGATCTCCGCGATGGTCTCCGCCGGCACCGCGGCGACCCCGTACAGGCCGAACTCGTTGCGCAGCAGGTCGACGGCGACGGTCGCCACGCGCGGGGCCAGCGCGGCCGGCCCGGCCTCGCCGCGCTCGACGGCGCGGGCGACGACGGCCAGCCAGGGCTCGACGCCGGCCGCCACCACCCGGTCGCGCAGCTCACGGGCCCGCTCCGGGTCGTCCTGCAGGTCGGTGACGAGCTCGCGCAGGATCTTTCCGGCCGGCGCCGCCATTCGCTCGTTGGCCCGGGTGAGCAGGGCCAGGGCGTCGGTGCGCAGGGCCCCCGTGTCCGGGGTGAGCTGCGGGTCGGTGGGCAGCAGGCGAAGGTACGCGGCGACGCTCAGCGCGGCCCGGCTCGGCCACCGCCGGTAGATGACGTTCTTGCTGGTCCCGGCGCGCAGGGCGACCGCGTCCATGGTCAGGCCGGCGTACCCGGCCTCGGTCAGCACCTCGGCCGCGGCGCGCAGGACCGCCTCCTCGAGCTCCGCACCCCGCCGGCGAACGGTCACGATCCCCTCCTTGGATACCGGCCGTATCTTATGCCGTAGTGTCCACAAGATACTGACGGTATCTTATCGGCGATTGGCGATGAGATGGAACGGCGGACACTGCTGCTCAGCCTGCTCTGGGACGTCGCGCTGCCGGGCGCGGTCTACTACGCGGCGCGCGCGGCCGGCCTGGACCTCCTGCCGGCGCTCGCGGCCGGCGGCGGCGCGGCCCTGGCCCGGGTCACGTGGGTGGCCGTCACGCGCCGGAGGATCGACGGCCTGGCGGCCGTGCTCCTGCTGGGCTCCTGCCTGCTGGGCCGCCCGCTGCTGTACACCGCCGCGCGCCGCCTGGCCCCGGGCCTGGAGGAGCGGTGGCACACCGACCCGCGGTTCCGCCGCCGGGGTCCGCCGCCTGAACCGGCCCGGCATTCCACAATGGACGGTGGGGGAGGAGTCTGGTGGGGCCCGGGCCTGCCGCCGTGGTGCACGGGCCCGAGGGGGGCTGGGGCGAGGCAAGGGAACCGGAAAGCGTAGGCGGATCGTTCGTGGGAGCGTGCAGATCGGCTTTGGTACGGCGGCGATCGGCTGAATTCCGGTGCCGCCGATCGTGCTCGGATCGGTCGGCGGTTAGAAAGGTCAGCGTACCGTCGAGCGAGTGCCGCACCCGTAGGAGTAAATATGGCAGTGTGCGCAACGTGCCAGGGCCGCGGGCGCTGTCCCGGGTGCAACGGCGAGGGAAAGACCGGCGGCGACATCCGCGCGACATGTGAAACCTGCCGCGGCCGCAAGGTGTGCGTCAGTTGCAACGGCAGCGGGCGGAGCTGACCCCGAGCTCCAACCACCTCCGAGCGACGGCTAGGACGTCCCCGGCGCGACCGGTCCGAGGGTGGCCGGGCCGGGGCGGGCCAGCGGGAAGCGGGCGCGCACGCGGAAGCCCGGGCCGCCCGCTCGCGGGCCCGTCTCCAGCGTGCCGGCGTGCGCGGCCACGCGCTCACGCATGCCGATCAGGCCCAGGCCCCCCGTCGTGCGGCGGACCGGCCCGTGGCCGTTGTCGGCGACGTCGAGCTCGAGCTCGTCGGTGTGGAAACGGATCCGCACGTCCAGTTTGGTGGCGCCCGCGTGTTTCAGGGTGTTCGTGGCGGCCTCCTGGACGATCCGGTAGCCGGCCAGGGACAGCGACTCCGGCAGGTCGACCTCGTCGCCGAAGACGCCCAGGGTCGTCTCCAGGCCCGCGTGGCGCACGGAGTCCAGCAGCTCGGGGAGGCGGTGCAGGCCGACGGCGGCGGGGGCGGTCGCGGGGGAGGAGTCCGGGGTGCCGCCGGGCGCGGCGGAAGGCGGCGGCGGGGGCTCCGGGTCGGCGTGGCGGAGCAGGCCCAGCATGCGGTGGAGCTCGTCCACCGCCGTCCGGGCGCTCTGCTCGACCGCGGCCAGGGCCTCCTTCGCCTTCGGCGGGTCGCGGTCGAAGACGCGCCGGGCGGCCGAGGCCTGCACGCCCATGACCGACACGTGGTGCGCGACCACGTCGTGGAGCTCGCGGGCGATGCGCAGGCGCTCGTGCAGTACCGTGCGCGCGGCCTCCTCCTCGTGGGCGGCCACGAGCTCGGCGGCCTGGGCCTCGACCAGGTGGCGGCGGCGCTCCGCGGTCCAGGCGATCTCGCCGAAGTAGTACGCGAAGCCGAAGTACAGGACGTTGACGAGCACGCCGTTGATGAGCGCGGCCAGGATCGGCGAGACCGGGCCGTCGGCCTTGACGAACTCGGCCGCGGACAGGTGCGGCAGGGCGATGAGGTAGGAGATGCCGAGCCAGATGAACATCCCGGCGATGATGCCGGCGCGCAGCCACTGGGAGCGGCGGTGGTTGGGGCCCCACGCGCCCAGGGTGTAGATCGCCGCGAACAGGGCGCCGGTGGTGAGCTGCTGCTCCGGGGCGTAGCGGGTCTGGCCGGCGATGAAGGCGACGGAGACGATCACGGCCACGGCGTCGGGCCGGCGGCGGCGCCAGCCCAGCGGCAGCGTGCACAGCAGGGCCCAGACGACCTGCTCGGCCAGGCCGGGCGGGTGCCCGATGAACGCCCCGACGCTGCGGGTCAGGGTCAGGTTGGCCAGCGCCATGACGGCGACGGCGAGGCCGATGGCGATGTCGATGCGCAGCCGGCGGGCGTCGGGCATCGGCCGCTGCCAGGTGTCGCTGTCCGTGGTCAACGCGCCACCTCCGGTCAGAGACGCGGAGGGGGGATCTGCACCGGTGGTGGCGGCGCGAACACGGGCGGTGCCGCCGGGCCGGGCGGGGAGGGGCGGTGCGTCAGGAAGGACGCCACCACCAGGCCCACGCCGATGGTGATGAGCACGGCGTCGGCGACCAGATACGCGTTGGCGACCGTGTTGTACGTGTCGATGTCGAGGTCGCCGCCCGACGTCATCGACCGCAGGTGCAGCACCCACGCGATGGTCGCCGCCTGGTCGGCCGCGATCAGCAGGCTCCCGCCCGCCGCCAGGATCCCGCTGAGCGCGCCCAGCCGTTTGATCATGAGCAGCGCGACGAGCACGCCCGCGAGCGCCACGAGGATGACGGGCACGCGCAGCCCGATCTGTACCCCGATCGACAACGGCTCGACGGCAGACGATTCCATCGGGTCACCCTAGACAACGCCCCGCCACGACCGAATAGCCGGGGCGGAGGGGGCCGTGCACCGGCTCGTCGGGCGGCCGGCGGGGTAACCTCTACGCCCGGCCCCGGCCCGAGCCCGAGGCCGCTGCGTGGGTGCGCGTCAACGCGTGAGACAGGAACTCGCGCACCGCGGCGGCGATCGGTTCGGCGTGGGTCTCCAGGGCGAAGTGCCCGGCGTCCAGGAGCCGCACCTCGGCCCCGGGCAGGTCGCGCCGGAACGCCTCGGCCCCCGCCGGCAGGAAGAACGGGTCGTTGCGGCCCCAGATCGCCAGCAGCGGCGGGCGGTGGGCGCGGAAGTACGCGTGGAAGTCGGGGTAGCTCGCCACGTTGCTCGCGTAGTCGAGCAGCAGGTCGAGCTGGATCTCGCCGGCGCCGGGCCGGGCCAGGTAGTGGTTGTCCAGCTCGTAGCCGTCGGGTCCGACGCGCGACGGGTCGGCGGCGCCCTGGGTGTACTGCCAGATCGTCGTCTCCGGGGCCAGCATCGTGCGCAGCGCCGCCCGGTTCGCGGCCGACGGGTCGCGCCAGTACGCGCGGATCGGCGCCCACGCGTCGCTGAGCCCGTCCTCGTAGGCGTTGCCGTTCTGCGAGACGATCGCGGTGACGCGCGCGGGGTGCCGCGCCGCGAGCCGGAACCCCACGGGCGCGCCGTAGTCGAACAGGTACAACGCGAACTCCCGCAGGCCGAGCACCTCGGTGAACCGGTCGACGACGTCGGTGAGGTGCTCGAAGGTGTTCCGCGCCGGCGGCCCGGACCGGCCGAAGCCGGGCAGGTCGGGCGCGACGAGGCGGAAGCGGTCGGCCAGCAGCGGGATCAGGTCGCGGTACATGTGGCCCGCCGACGGGTAGCCGTGCAGCAGCAGGAGCACGGGCGCGCCGGTGGGCCCGGCCTCGCGGTAGTGCACCGCGAGCCCGTCCACGTCGGCGAACCCGTACCGGACCTCAGCCATGGTTCAGGAACGAGAGGAGCCGCTGGGTGGTGTCCCGGGGTGACTCCTCCGGGATGAAGTGCCCGGCCGCGATCGGCCCGCCGTGCACGTCGCCGGCCCACTCGCGCCACACCTCGAGCGGGTCGTCGTAGAGCTGCGCGACCGCGCCGTGCTCGGCCCACAGCACCAGGACCGGGCACTTGATGGTCCGCTGTCCGCGGTCGGCCTCGTCGTGCTCGAAGTCCAGCGTCGCCGAGGCCCGGAACTCCTCGCACACCGCGTGCACGGTGGCCGGGTCGCGGAACTTCGCGATGTACTCGGCCCGCACGTCGGCCGGGACGGCGCCGGGCACCGCGGTCCACGCGTCGAGCATGTGCTCGACCAGGTTCGCCGGGGCCGCGTCGAGGAACCGCTCCGGCACCGGCTCGGGCGCGGCCAGGAACGACCACTGCCAGTACGCCAGGCTGAAGTCGCGGTCCGCACGGTCGTACGCGGCGCCGACGGGTACGACATCCATGACCGCGAGCCGCTCGACCGCCTCCGGGTGGTCGAGCGCGAGCCGGTACGCGCACCGCGCCCCGCGGTCGTGCCCGGCCACGGCGAACCGGTCGAAGCCGAGCGCCGCCATGACCTCGAGCTGGTCGCGGCCGATGGCGCGCATGCTGTACGGCTCGTGGTCGGGCGTGCTCGGCGGCTTGCCGCTGTCGCCGTACCCGCGCAGGTCGGTGGCGACGACGGTGTACTCCTCGGCCAGGCGCGGCGCCACCTCCCGCCACATGAGGTGCGTCTCGGGAATGCCGTGCAGCAGCAGTACCGGCGGCCCGCTGCCACCGCGGCGGCCGTGGATCGTCGTCCCCGCCGCGGCGATGTCGAACTCCTCGAACCCGTCGAAGAACGCCATACCCGCAACGGTCGGCCCGGCCCCCTGCCCCGTCATCACCCGCCGCGGGTCCCGGTCAGGTGACGTCCTCCGCGACGGCGAGGCCGAGGGCCTGGTGGATGGCCCGGGCCGACCGCCGGTGGAGGGCCGCCTCGGCGGGGTTGCCCAGCGTCTCCTGGACGTGCGCGAGGTCGGTGTGGGCCCGGGCCTCCTCGAACCGGTCGCCGGTCTCGGCGGCGAGGGCCAGGGCCGCCCGGTGCTCGCGCCCCGCCCGCGCCGTCTCGCCGGCCGCGAGCAGCGCCCGGCCGAGCCCGTTGTGGGCCTCGCTCTGCCCGCCGCGGTCACCGGCCGCCGTGAACACGGCCAGCGCGCGCTCGTGCAGCCGGGCCGCCTCGTCGGGGCGGCCCTGCCGGAGGTGGGTCACGCCCAGGTCGTTCGTCGCGTGGGCCTCGCCGATCCGGCTGCCGATGCTCCGGTGGATGGCGATGGCCTCCCGGAGATGGCCGGCGGCGGTCTCGTGCCGGCCCTGGCGCGAGCTGATGCAGCCGAGGCTGTTGAGCGCGTCGGCCTCGCTCGCCCGGTCGGCCACCCCGCGGAACAGGCGCAGGGCCGTGTGGAACAGCTCGGCGGCCTCGTCGTCGCGGCCCTGCCGTTCGCGGAGCAGGCCCAGCGCGTCCAGCGCGGCCGCCTCCCGAGCGGGGTCGCCGAGCTGCCGGGCGATGGCGAGGGCGCGCCCCAGGTAGTCGGCCGCGACGTCGTACGGCCCGCTGCGCCAGTGCACGTAGCCGAGGCGCTCCAGCGCGTGCGCCTGCCGGGTCGCGTCGCCGAGCCCGGTGGCGAGATCGAGGGCCTCCCGCAGGTGCTCGGCGGCCCGGGCGTACCGGCCCTGGCCCTCGAGCGTCACGGCGAGGTCGTTGGTGGCGTCGGCCTCCGCGGCCCGGTCGCCGCCGGCGCGGGCCGCGTCGCGGGCGGCGCCGTGGATCGCGAGGCCGTCCGCGTGGTAGCCGCCGTACTGCAGGTACCGGCGCAGGATCGCCGAGAGCCGGACCGCGACGTCGGGACGGTCGTGCGCGGTGGCGGAACCGCTGATCGCGACCAGGTTGGCCCGCTCGGCGTCGAGCCAGGCCAGGGCCGCCTCCGGCGTGCCGAACGAGGGCGGCCGGGGCGACTGGCCGCCGCCGGCCGGGTGCAGGAGCGCCACGGCGGCGGCGGTGGTGGCGGTGTAGTGGTCGAAGAGCCGGTTCAGACCGGCGCGGCGCAGGTCGTCGGGCTCCTCGGCGCGCTCCAGGCGCGCGGAGTAGGCCCGGACGAGATCGTGGAATCGGTACCGTCCGGTGGCCGGCTGCAGCAGCAGGTGGGCGTCGAACAGGTTCTCCAGCACCCGCCCGGCCCGCGCCTCGTCCACGCCGTCGAGGGCCGCCGCGGCACCGGCGTCGACCTCGGTGCCGGGGTGCAGGCTGAGCCGGCGGAAGACCCGCCGCCGGTCGGCGTCGAGATCCTCGAGCGACAGCGCGAGCGCGGCCACCACGCTGCGCTCGCCGTCGTCCAGCCGGTCGACGACCGCGGCCTGGTCGGCCAGCAGGCCGGCGAGGTGGGTGAGGGTCCAGGTGGGCCGCGCCCGCAGCCGCGCCCCGGCGATGCGCAGGGCGAGCGGGAGCCGGCCGCAGTGCTCGACGACCCGCCGGACGACGTCGTCCTGGTCGCGGATGCGCTCCGGCCCGCTGACCCGCCCGAACAGCGTGACGGCCTCCGCGGCGGACAGCGCGTCGAGCGACAGCGACCGGGCGTCGTCGAGCGCCGGCAGCCGCCGCCGGCTGGTGACCAGGACCAGGCATCCCGGGCTCGCCGGCAGCAGCGGCCGGACCTGCTCGGCGGCCCGCGCGTTGTCGAGCACCATGAGCACCCGCCGGCCGGTCATCCGGCTGCGCCAGAGCGCGGCCTGGTCGTCGAGCTCGGCCGGGATGTGCTCGCCGGGCACGCCCGCGGCCCGCAAGAGCCGTTGCAGCGCCTGGGTGGGCTCGACCGGCGGGACCGACTCGGTGTACCCGTGCAGGTCCAGGAACAGGCAGCCGTCGGGGAACCGGTCCGCGAGCCGGTGGGCGGCGTGCACGGCGAGCGAGGTCTTGCCGATCCCCGCCATGCCGTCGATGACGAAGACCGCCACCGCCCCGCCGCCGGCCATCTCGTCCACGATGCCCACGAGCTGGTCGACCTCGGACGCCCGGCCGGTGAAGCTCCCGATGTCGGGCGGCAGCTGCGCCGGGCGGCCCGGGTTGGACGGCCGAGCGTCGCCCGGCGGCTCCGGGACCGCCTTGTTGCGGCCGGCGCGCCAGACCTCGAAGCCGATCCAGCCGCCGGCCAGCACCAGCAGCCCCGCGCCCAGCGGCCAGGTCCACCCGGAGGTGGCGACGTTGGTCAGGACGCCGGCGGTGACCGCGAGCAGGGTCGAGACGCCGGCCGTCAGCCCTTGATGGAGCGGTCTGCGGTTCAGCGCGGCCTCCGATCCCGATGTTGCCCAGGGTATCGACGAACCTGCCCACTGTCACCGCCGGAGGGCGCTCGTGTACGCCGGCTAGGGACCCTCCGGGGGAAGCTCGAAGTCCCAGACGATGACCGCGGGTACCGCCCACGCGGCCCATGCCGCCTCGGGCAGCAGCGCGATGAGCGACCACGGCCAACCGGCCCAGTCGCCGGGGTGCGCCTCCGCGAGAGGCACCGGCGGTGGCGGTGGAGGCTGGTCGGTGCCCGAGCCGCGCGGCTCCTCGCATGCCCGGATCCGGAGCCCGGCGGCCAGCGCGGCGCGTACGAAGTCGCCGGCGGTGTGCCGGTACGTGGCGACGACGCCGGGCTCGCCGTCCGGGCCGAGCGCGTGCGGGACGGAGCCGCGGAAGCCGATCTCGCAGTGCGCGTCGGAGATCACCGCGTGCCCGCCGGGGCGCAGGACGCGGGCGAACTCGGTAAGCACCGGCTCCAGCGAGGGCGAGTGGGACAGTGCGAGACCGGAGACGACGAGGTCGACGCTGTCGTCGGGGAGCGGCAGATCGCGCAGATCGCCCAGGCGGAAGTCGCCGGACGGTACCCGGTTGCGGGCCCGCTCCAGCATCTCCGGCGAGCTGTCCACGCCGATCACCGCGAACCCTTGCCCGGCAAGGTACTCGGCGTGCCTCCCCGTACCGCAGGCCGCGTCGAGGGCGTCGCCGACCGGCAGCGCCTCGATGCGCCGGTGCACGACCGGCTCGTCGATGTCGAACAGGCTGTTGCGCGGCTCGTCGTAGGTCGCCGCCCACTGCCGGTACCCGGTGAGCGTGTCGCCCCGCCCGACCGGTACCCCCTCGTGCCCGGTGAGCGCCGGGTTGGCCAGCAGGGCCCGTACCTCGGCCAGCCGCCGCTGCGTGAACTCCTCGTCGTACTCCCCGCCCCACGCGTGCAGGAGTGCGAGGCCCTCGATCCCGAGCAGGTACGCCAACGGATGCTGGTAAATCATGCGGCGACCATAGCCCGCCGCGCGATATCGATCCACGTGATTTCGGTCGGCCCGGGCGGTCACTGCCCGGGCCGCCGAGCCCGGCTCCGCGGACTAGACCGCGAGACGGAGTTCAGAGATCAGTTCGGCCCTCAATTCGTCCGGCACCTCGCGTTCGACGAGGGACAGGAGCTGCGCGTCAGTGACCATCCCGAAAAGCTGCCGGAGGGCGGCTACGTTGGCGTCACCCCACTGGCCGGTCGTCATCCGCTCGGCGACGGCGGTGCTCAGCTCGATCGCCATGGCCTCGCGGACCCGGCCGGCCTCAACCAGCAGCCCGGCGAGCCGGCGGCCGATCCGCCCCTTTTCGTACTGATCGCCGAGCGCGGCCATGATGTCGGCCGCCCGGCGGTAGTATCGCTCGGCCTCATCGGGCCGGCCGGCTGCTGCGGCGGTATTGGCCAGTTGCTCGAAGGCCCGGGCGCTGCGGTACTGATCGCCGAGCGCGAGCGTGTGTCTGAGGGCCGCCTGATGATGCGACGCCGCCTCGGTGTACCGATGCGTCTCCTGCAGCAGCAGTCCGAGTTGTTGATGGACGGTGGCGAGACCGTCGAGGTCATCCAGCCGGCGGAACAGGTCGAGCGCCTCGGTCAGGTCGGACTCGGCCTCGGCGAAGCGGCGTCCGGCCTGAGCCGCCACGCCGAGCTGGTATCGGGCGGCGGCCACGGTCGGAGCGCTGCCGGTCACCAGCGCCAGCCGGAACTGCGCCTCCGCCTGGCCGAGGTCGCCGGCGCGCAGCTGCGTCACCCCGAGCCGTAGGTGCGTTTCGGGCTCATCCTCGATCTCGGCCGCCAGTTGGTAGTACCGCGCCGCTCGCAGCAGGTTGCCGCGGCGCTCCTCGGCCTGGCCCAGCCCGATCAGGGCGGCGGCCTCCGCCGACCGATCGCCCAGCTCGGCCGCGAGGGCAAGCTCCGCTTGGCCGTGGATCTCGACCTCATCGAACGCGTGCCGCCCGAGGGCCAGCTCCCTCGCCCGGCGACGGACCTGGATGAGCTCTCGGCGCTGATCATCGCCGGTCGTGTGCGCGTGGTCGGCGATGACCCGCAGGAGCAGGGACCAGCGCGCATCTCCCTGCCCCGTCTGCTCCAGGAACGCATCGATCGGCCCCAGCACGGGCAGCACCGGCCGACCGGCGTTCAGCGCGTAATCGAGCGCAGTGTGCAGGTTGCCGAGCTCGATCTCGGTCAGCGCCCATGCGGCCACGCGCCGCGGTGGTTCGACATCGGCGAGCAGCTGTTCCAGGGCCTGCCCGACGCGGGTGTACAGATGGTAGTGGGCGGCTTCCGCCCGGGCGCGCAGCTCCGGCTCGTCCTGGAGCGCGGCCCGCAGGAAGAACACCAGCGCCGGGGCGAGCCGCAGGTAGGCGGAGTTGTCCGGGTGCGGGGTCGCCAGCCCGGCCTCGACGAGATCGCCGCCGAACATGGCGAGGTCCTCGTCGGCGAACTCGGCCGCGTAGTCGGTCAGGGTGTGGAAGAGGATCCAGTCCGCGAACGGGGCCAGGAGCAGCGCGGCCCGCCGTCGGCGCGGCTCGACGTGATTGTGGCTGATGTCGATGGCTCGCCATACCACCTCGAAGCGCCGGCCCTCCTCAAAGCGCCGGCCGTCGATCCCACCAAGCTTGGCCAGCAGTGTCGCCGGAGACTCGACGGACAGCCGGGGCAGCGCCACCCGCATCGCGAGCGGATGGCCGGCGAGCACCGTCAGCAGGTCGCTCAGCTCCGCGCCGCGGCGCTCGTCGGCATGTTCCCGCACGCTCCCCGAACGGAATCCCGACCTGACTATCCGCTCCAGCAGGCTGGACGCGGCCGGCGGGTCGAGGCCGTCGAGCTCGTGGACGTGGTCGGGCAGCAGGCAGGCCGGCCACTCGTCGCGGCGGCGGGCCGACATGAGCACCATCGTCCGGCCGCCGCGTAGCAGCCCCAGCAGGCCGGCCAGGCGGGCACGGTCGGCGCCGGGCAGCAGGTCGGCGTCGTCGATCACGATCAGGAACGGGTCCGCTCGAAGCTGCGCGGCGACCTGCGCGTCCCGGGCGGCCGGCGGTCTCGCGTCGCGGCGGGGCGCATCCGGACCCAGCAGCACCCGTGCGATGTCGTCGAGCAGGTCGCCGTCGGCACCGGTCCGATCGCTGGACATCCTGACGGTTTGCCGCGCGAGGCCGGTGCGCCGCCACCACCAGGTCGCGTGCGCCAGCAGCGCGGTCCGTCCGATGCCGGTCGGGCCGACGACCACCGCCTGGCGTACGTCGCCGTCGAGCAGCATGAGTCGCTCGATGGCGTGGATGTCCAGGTCCCGGCCGACGAACCCGTACTTGACGGGAGGTTCGGCGCCGGCGCCGGCCTGCCGCGCGTAGAAGTCGTCGCGTTCCCGGTCCGACATCGGGCGCAGGCCCAGCCGGACCGGGCGCCGTTCGAAGACCACGGGCAGGAGCCAGTCCTCCAGGTCGAGGGTGTAGTCGAAGTAGGCCTGCCGGGTCTTGTTGTCGTGGAGTACCTGCCGCATCGCCCAGGCCGCGGCGGCCGGGTCGGCGCCGCCGGCGAGCTGCCGGTAGAACTCCGGCATCGCCCGGGCGGCGGCGGACACCGTCACGGTGTAGGCCATGCCCACGGCCACCGGGGCTCCGGCGGCGACGAGCTCCTGGGCCAGGCCGACCTCGTCGTCCTCGCCCACCGCCGACTGGCAGGCGTTCAGCACCGCCACGCCGACGCGATGCTCGGCCAGCACCGCCGCGACCCGTGCGGCCGGGACCGGGTCGGCCTCGCCGTCGGTCCCGGTCTCGAAGAACAGGTACCCACCGGGCGGGAGCGGGTCGGGGCCGGTCACCGCCACCGGAAAAGCGTTGCGATTCGTCGGCTCGCCGGGATGTCCGGCCGGCCGGGCGCGCCGGGTGTCGTCCGCGACGAACGCTCCGTGCATGTCGAAGTGCACCACCTGATAGTGGCCGGTCCCGTGCCGCCGGGACGCGTCGCGCAGGTGGTCGCGCAGTGCCGCCCAGGTTCCGACGCCGACCAGGTCGACGACGACCGGGATCCGGGCCTGCCGGACCGCGTCCAGCAGGGGCCGGGAGATGGTTCGGTACCCGACGTCCGCGCGGCCGTCGGGCCGCGCGACGAGCACGAGGATGCGCAGCACCGACTGCTCGGCCGGCAGCTCGAAGCCCGGGCCGATGTCCTTCGGCCGCCGCAGCACGGGCATGCGCAACGCCACGAGCAGGTTGGCCGCCCGGTCGCGCAGCGCCTCCCAGTGCAGCCGCTGAAACTGCGGGGAGCCGGCGACGACCAGCCGGTACCCGTCGAATCCCCGCTCCCGGGCCCGGCGGTAGGCGGGCGCCGCGGCGCCGCCGAAGAGCTGCGCGAACAGTGCTTCGCCGTAGTGCCGGATCTCGGCGGCCGCCCGGGCCCGCCGGTCGTGGTCGAGGTACGGGTAGCGGATGTGGTCCTCGAAGTACCAGCGCAGCAGTTCCTCGGTGTCGGCGTGACCCGGGTCCGTGAGCGTCGCCCGGATCGCCTCGCCGCCGCCGAAGTTGATCTGAATGGTGAACGCGCCGCCGGGGTCGCGCGCCTCCTCGGAGATCAGGATCGTGTGCTCCTCCGGCCGGGGCGACAAGGTCCGTACGGTCCGGGGGACGACCGGCGTCTCGGCCGATCGTGTTGCCGCCGGCGGATTGTCGGCCGGTGCCGTGAGCTCGGCCGGCACCCGCAGGACGGCCACGCCGCCGGTGCCGGCCAGCGCAAACCGGCCGTCCCCGCCGGCGCCGGGCAGCGCGGCGAGGGCCCGTGCCGGCATGCCGGTGGTGCAGGACGCGACGGCGGCGCCGCCCACCGGGTCCCACACCCGTACCTCGCCCGCGTCGTCGGCCGACAGGAGCAGGGTGGCGCGACCCGGGTGCACCAGCGTCGCCAGTGCGTGCACGGCGTGGGCGTGCCCGGTCAGGGGCGGCCCGGCCGGTGCGCCGGCGGCCGGGTCCCACAGCCGGATCTCGCCACCGTCCCCGGCCGACGCGAGCCAGTTCCGGCCGTGGCCGACGGGCACGACCGCGAGCGCCCGGACCGAGTCGGCGTGGCCTTGCAGCACGGCCACCTGCCGCACCCCGAGCGGGTTCCACAGCCGGATCTCGCCGCCGTAGCCCGCC
Organism: Dactylosporangium sp. NPDC049140; assembly: GCF_040648435.1. Lineage (NCBI taxonomy): Bacteria > Bacillati > Actinomycetota > Actinomycetes > Micromonosporales > Micromonosporaceae > Dactylosporangium > Dactylosporangium sp. NPDC049140. The sequence continues at coordinate 62,952 of NZ_JBEZDS010000031.1, forward strand.
GACGCCAGCAGCGCCGGTCCGTCCGCGACGGGCACGACAGCCAGGGCGAAAATGGGGCCGGCGTGGCCGGTCAGCGTGGCGGCCGGTGCCCCGGCGGCCGGATGAACGAGGTGGATCGAGCCCCGCCGGTCGGCCGCGGCGAGCATGGAGCCGGCGTCGGTCGGCACGGCGGCGAGTGCCTGCACCACGCCTGACTGCAGGTTCAGCGCTTCGCCGGCGGCCCGGCCGCTGTCCGGATCGACGAGCTGGACCAGTCGCCCGGTGGCGACGGCGATCAGGGTGCGCCCCTGGTCCGCCGGCAGCGCGGCGAGCGCCGATGGCCGCAGCTCACCGATCGACTCCGCCCGGCCGGTGTCCGACTCGTAGAGCCGGATGCCGGCGGGCCGGTCGGTCGTCGCGAGCCGCGTGCGCTGACCGGGACCCGGCAACGCAATCAGCGTGTCGAATCCGTCCTGGTACAGGGCGAAGCGCCAGTCGGCCCAGTCGGTGTGCAGCCACGAGCCCTGAGGGCCGATGGCGACGCCGGAGGCCTGGCCGGCGAACTCGAGGCTGGCCATCCGGGCGGCGGCGCCGGCGTCCGGCGGCAGGCTCGCCTCGACGTGGGCCCAGGCGGTCAGGTGGTCCCGCGCTCGCTCGGCCGGCACCGCTTGCGACAGCAGGTGACCGATCCGGCGGCTGGTGTCCCACCGCAGGAACTCCGGGGGAACATGGGCCGCGTCCAGGACGAGCCCGCGTGCGGCGTGGTCGGCCAGGTAGCGGCGCAGGTACGGATGGGGTGCGCTGTCCCCGCCGGCCCGGACGAGGCCGGCGAGGGCGTCGGCGATGCGCCGGTGGACCTGGACGTGTTCCGGGTTGATGGTCATGGGCCGCCCTCGCCGGGCTCGAGGCTTTCCGGGGCGTTGCGGAGGGCCTCGGCCACCCGCTCGTGCAGCGGGCGGTACACCATCCGCTCGTCTAGGACGTCCGTCACCAGGTATCCGCCGAGCCGGCTGTTCAGGACGTCGGCGATGACGGCGCCGGCGTCCGGCCAGGGCCGGCCTCGGACCGCCGTCGCCGCCACCGGCCACACCTCGGCCCACGGCAGGCCGGGGCCGAGCGCGAACGCGGTCGCGCGCAGCACCGCCACGAGGTCCGCCACGGGACGGCCCGTTTCGCCGGCGACGTCCGCGAGGTCTTCCCGCAGCAGGCCGAGGGTGCCCTCGTTGAGCCGGGCGAGCCAGTCGGGGTCGTCGAGGCGTTGCTGTGCGGATGCCTCGCGCAGGCGCCGGGCGGCGACCCGGGCGTCGAGGAAGGACGGCGCGACCGCCTTGGCAACGGTCGCCGCGGCCGCCTCGGCATCGTCCGGGTGGTCCGCGTATGGGCTTCCCGGATCGCCGGCGAGCAGTGCCCTGACGTACTCGGTGATGTCCGGCACGACGTCGTCCCGGTCGACGCGGAGGACCTCCGGCCGGCCCAGCACCGGGCCGAGCGCGGTGAGCAGGTAGTCGGGGCCGGTCGCGTCGATGCCCTCCGCGATGCCGCCGGGGCTGCGTACCCCGATCAGCAGTCGCACGCCGGGGGCGCCGGACGGCGTCGTCACCTGGCCGAGCGGCGTGAACAGCTCGCTCACCAGCCGCAGGGGGTGGGCCGCTTCGTCGACGCCATCGATGACGAGCACGGTCGTGCCGCCGTTGGCCGCCGTCTGGTTCAGCCGGTCCAGCAGCGGGGACGGCGCCGCGCCGGGCGACTGCGGCAGCCGGGTGGCGATGTCCTCAGCGATCTCTTCGGGCCCGCGATTGCGGGCGGAGACCGCCACTTGCACCGCATTCGGCTCCGGCCGGAGGTCGGCCGGCTCGTCCGCGACGAGCTGGGCGAAGCGGGGTTCGGCCAGGAACCGCGGGTCGCTGAAGGTGACCACGCGCGCCAGCAGCGCCGACTTGCCGGTGCCGGCGGCCCCGGTGATGATCAGCGCCCGGGCGTCGCCGGCCAGGAAGCCCACGATGCGACGCATGATCTCGGCGCGCGGCGCCGCGTACCAGCCGGGGTCCGCTCGGCCGACGCGGCCGGCCGCCCGTTCGAGCCAGTACTGCAGTTCGGCCTCGTTCGGCGCGAGCTGGCTGCGGGCGGCGGCGACGATCGCCGGGCGCCGCGGCACCGGGTTGGGCAGGCACGGGCTGGGCGTCGTTCCCGAGCTCATGCGCGGCCACAGCACCTGCGGCTCGGGCACCTTCGCCTCGCCTGCGGTCAGCTGCAGCTCCCGGAGGAACTCCTCGAGGGTCAGCATAGGCGCGGTGTACCCGGACACGTCACGCAGCCGCTGCAGGGTCTGCTGCAGCAGGCCGGTGAACTGGCCGATCCGCGGCCGTTCGGCGAAGTCGCACGCGGCGATGACGACCAGCGAGCGCAGGGTACGGCGGGCCCTCTCGAGGTCGTGGGTCAGGCCGCTGAGCTCGGGGTCGAGCGCGCCGGCGTGGCAGGTGTCGATGAGGACGAGGACATGTTCGGCGTTCGAGTCGAGTATCTCGGCGACCAGCCGCCCGGTCGGGATCGCCGTGGCCAGCAGACGCTCGCGGTCGGTGTCGGGCAGCAGCAGGTAGTGCGTCGTGGATTCGCCACGCATGCCGTGGCCGGTGATGTACAGGACCAGGATGTCGGCGGGCAGCAGGTCGCGCAGGGCGTGCTCGGCCAGGAAGTCCTCGACGTCGCGTCGGGTCGTCGGGTACAGGGCCTCGTGCAGGTCCTCCTCGAAGGCGTCCTTTTCGAGGGTCTTCACGTCGAGGAGCCAGTCGCGGAGGATCTTCACCTGGCCCTCGATGCCGCGCACGAACGTGTCGTCGGCGTCCGAGTAGTCGCGGGCGGCGATGGTGACCAGGCGGCGGCGGGTCACGGCAGGCTGTCTCCGAGCGCCCGGCCGGCGGCGGCGCTGCTCAGGTAGCGGACCGCGCCATGGGCGTCCTGCCAGCCGTTGTCGGCCTTTTCGTCGGTGATGTCGGCGCCCAGTCCGGCGAGGCCCCGGCCGGCGGTCACCGCGTCGTTCGGGTCGTAGACGTTGCGCCACGACCCCACCACGGCGGCGTCGAGCCGGCCGGTGTCGCTCAGCGCCTTGCGGACCGACGCCCAGCCGAGCGGCGAGCCTGCGGTGACGAGCGCGTCGGCGGTGATGGTGCCTCGGCGCAGCATGTCGTACGCCACGACACTGCCCAGGGAGTGGCCGAAGAGCACACGGGTGCCGGGCGTGACCGCCGCGCGGACCTTGGCCCGGATCACCTTGCCGAGATCGGGGCGGTGCAGGTAGGCGTACACCTCACGGAGGACCCGGGCGGCGAGGCGGCCGGCGCCCGTGCCGAAGACGGCGTCGATCGCGGCGATCCGACGGATGAGCCACTCGGGCGCGGCGGGCAGCCCACTCAGATCCCCGGTCGGCGTCTCCGGCGCGCCGGCGGCGACATCGTCGAGGGCGGAGGCGAGCCAGTCCGCCTCGTCCGCGTCCATCGGCTCCGCGTCGATCGGTTCGTCGGGGCCGAGGAACGGGTACGGCTTCGTGATCACATCGGCGTAGTAGCCGACGCCGAAACCGTCGATGGCCAGAGCCCGGCGCTCGGCGGCGGCCAGGCCGACGTTTGCGGCGTCGTGCCACAGCAAGCGCAGCCGGTCGGCCGGCGTCTTGCGCTGGCCGATGCCGTGGACCGCGACTACCAGCGTCACCGGGCACTCCCAACGCTTAGGGGACGGCGACCACACACAGTATCGGCGCGTTCCCGGTGCGTCGAGCACCCGATCGGCTGACGGCCGCGGGCCGGGCGGGCGCTTCCCGCGCGCGGCGGCCGGCCCGGCTCAGGCCAGCCGGATGTCCGGCGGGTCGACCACCGGCTCCGCGGGCGTCTCCGGGCCGCCCGCCCCCGCCCGCCGCTGCCGCGCCGCCCGCAGTGCCAGCCGCCCCAGGTACGCCAGGACCGCCGCCAGCATCAGGATGCCGAACACGCCCAGCAGCACGCCCCAGCGCTCGGCCAGCCCGCCGCCCTCGTCCGGCCGGGGCAGCACGCGCACCTGGCCCACCGGCGCCGCCGCGGCCGAGCCGCTCGGGCTCGGCGGGGCCGATGCGACCCGCGCGGTAAGCGCCGCGAACGGGTCCACCATGCCGGCCCCGACGCGGTCGTCGCGGGCCGCGCCGAGCGGGACCGCCGTCGCGGTGAGGCGGCGGACGACCTCGGCCGCGGACAGGCCCGGGAAGCGGGACCGCACCAGGGCGACGACGCCCGAGACGAGCGCGGTGGCGAAGCTGGTGCCGCTCACGCCGACGTACCCGCCGCCCGCCGACGGCGCCGTGAGGCCCTCGCCCGGTGCGGCGATGCCGACCCAGTCGCCGCGGTTGGACTGGGCCAGCGGGGTGCCGTCCTGCTTGAGCGCGGCGACCGCGAGGACGCCGGGGTACGCGGCCGGGTACCACTTCGTGTCCCCGGTCGACGACTCGTTGCCCGCGGCGGCCACGACGACGACGTTGCGGCTCAGCGCGTACTGGATCGCGTCGCGGATCTGGGGGCGGTCCACCGGCAGTGCGAACGACAGGTTGAGGACCTGGCCCGACTCGGCGCCGGTGCGGATGGCGGCGGCGATCATCTCGGGGGTCGCGTTGTCGATGCCGCCGGGGAAGCGCACCGGGGCGATCATCGCGCCCGGCGCCACGCCGATCACGCGGTCGTCGTCGGTCGGGCGGGCCGCGATCAGGCCGGCGACCGCGGTGCCGTGGCTGTTGCCGTTGTCGCCGCAGTCGCCCACGCCGCCCGGGACGCGCTGCCAGCCCGGCGGGGTCTGCGAGCCGACGTAGTCGAAGCCGGGGGACAGGGCCGGCTTGAGCTTGGCGTGGTCGTCGACGCCGGAGTCGACCACGGCCACGGTCACGCCGGCGCCGGTCGACAGGTCCCAGGCCCGCTCCAGGCCCAGGCGGGCGATGGTCGGGTCGCGGGGCGCGTTGGCCGGCAGCGGCTGGCCGTTCGGCGGCGGGTTGCGGCAGCCGGCCGGGGCCAGCGCCGGCACCGGTGCCGGGACGAGCAGCACGGCGACGGTGGCGAGGGCGAAGAGCCTCACGCCCGCAGATCCATCAGCGCGCGGTAGACGTCCCAGACGGCCAGAGCCAGCGGTACCACGGAAAGCATCATCATCGTCTCGAGCACATCCAGGCTCCGGGCCAGCCGCGGGGTGCTCTTGCGCCGCCCGGTCAGCCCGCCGATCACGGCCGCGAGCAGCGCGACGGCCGCCAGCACCGGGGCCAGCACGCCGGTCAGCAGGGCCGTGTGCCCGGCGAAGCGCACGACGAGGATCGCGGCGCCGGCGAGCAGCGTGGCCGAGACGGCGATCGCGACCGCCGCGACCTGCTCCCGCTCGCGGAACAGCCGCCCGCGCAGCAGCGCCAGCAGCGTGAGGACGCCGGCCAGCAGCCGCGACCACAGCGAGGAGTCCGCGGCCAGCACCAGCGCGCCGCCGGCGACGACGGCCTGGCAGCCGGCGAGGAGCCCGGACAGCAGCCGCCGGGCGCGGGCGATCTGGGCGGTGGCCCGCTCGAGGTCGAGCTGGCCCTGCACGCCGGCGAGGTCCTCGGCCGAGCGGGGCAGCGGCTGGCGGGGCAGGCGGGCCGAGCGCAGCGCGAGGGCCGGCAGCATCGTGGTCGCGGCCAGCGCGAGCGGGGCGACGGCGGCGGCGGCCGCGGCGGGCCGGGTGTCGGCGAGGATCGCGATGAGCGCGCCGAGGCCCGCGCCCAGGGCGGCGATGCCCAGCGCGGCGAAGACGTGGTCGCCGCCGCCGACCACGGCCGGGCCGACCGCGGCCACGAGCAGCGCGGCGGCGCCGGCGATGAGCAGGTGGCCGCGGCCCCAGTCGCCGCCGAGGAGCTCGGCCGCGCACAGGGCCGCGCCGGGCACCGCGAGCGCGGCCGCGAGGGTCGCGGCCGGCAGGTCGTTCGCGGCCCGGGACATCGCCCAGGCGACGGCGAGCAGCAGGGCGGCGACGCCGCCGGCGAGCGCGCCGGGCAGGATGCCGCCCGCGGCCGCGAGGGCGCCGAAGACGCCGAGCATCGCCACGGCGACGAGCACCGCGCAGGCCAGCCGCAGCTCCCGGCTGCCCCAGGGCCGCAGCACGCCACCCTCGGTGATGAGCTCGACGACGTCGTCGTAGACGGGCGGCGCGATGTGCTCGGACGCGCGGTGCAGCACCAGCAGGCCGCCCTCGGCCACCCCGGCCTCGGACAGCGTCGTGCCCGGGTCGAGGCGGTCCGCCTCGGCGGTGGACAGCGCCCAGCCGGCCGCGTCGGTGTCGGCCTGCCCGACCTGCCGCAGCAGCATGGGCAGCAGACGCGCCAGCGGTACCGCCGACGGCACGGCCAGATCGACCTGCACGCCGGGCGCGGCCAGCCGGATGCGGCAGAAGGCGCCGCCGTGTCCGGTGTCAGCGGGCGGTAACGTCGCCGTACTCCGTGTCATCAAGGTCCCCCGCGGCCGATGCCGGTGCTGCTCGTGTCCCCTTGTCGTGCCGGTCAGTAGGGTAACTTCATCGATCGAAGAGTTCCACCGGCCGCAACGGCGGTCACATTACGTCACACGGGGGTTCTGAGTTGCCCACCACCGCGTTCCGCCGCCCGCCCCGGGTTCCGCGGCCGAGCGTGCCGGAGGGTGAGGTACTGCTGCAACCGCCGCCCGAGGTCCACCGGGCGGACTCCGGCAACGTCTGGCTGACCGCGCTGCCCGCACTGTCGGGGCTCGGTTCGGTGGCGTACCTCTTCGCCGCACCGCCCAACCCGATCACGTACGTCGCCGGCTCGTTCTTCCTGTTCTCCTCGCTGGCCATGGTGGCCGGCTCGCTGCTGCGGGCCCGGGCCACCGCCCGCGCCGACGCGGAGAACAACCGCCGCGACTACCTGCGCTACCTGACCCGGATGCGGGAGCGGGTGCGGCGCACCGCCGACGCGCAGCGCGAGGCCGCCGCCTGGGTCGCGCCCACGCCCGACCAGCTGTGGGCGGCCGCGGCGAGCCCGCGGCTGTGGGAGCGGCGCCCGCTCGACCCCGACTTCGGCTGGCTGCGGCTCGGCCTGGGCCCGCAGTTCCTGGCCACCCAGCTGGTGCCCGGCGAGACCGGCCCGGTCGAGGACCTCGACCCGCTGTGCGCGCTGGCCCTGCGCCGGTTCATCGCGAGCCACTCGGCCGTGCCCGGCCTGCCGGTGCAGCTGTCCCTGCGCCGGTACGCCGCCGTGGCGCTCTCCGGCGACCGCGACGAGGCCCGCACGCTCGCCCGGGCCCTGGTCGCCCAGGCGGTCACCTGGCACGCCCCGACCGACCTGCGGGTCGTCGTCTGCACCGCCGACGCCGACGCGTCGGGCTGGTCGTGGGTGAAGTGGCTGCCGCACGCCCAGCACCGCACCGAGGTCGACCACGCCGGCCCGGTCCGGCTGGTCAACCCGTCGCTGGCGGCGCTGGAGGACTGGCTCGAGGACGAGCTGGCCAACCGGCCCGGGTTCAACCGGCACGCCGCGGCCGACCCCGACGTGCCGCACCTGCTGATCGTGCTCGACGGCGGCCTGACCACGGGCCTGGAGCTGCTGCTCAACCCCGACGGGCTGCAGGCGGCGACCGTCGTCGACCTCGACGGGCGCACCGCCGAGCTCGTCCGCGGCCACGGCGTCGAGCTGGTCGTCGCCGACGGGCGGCTCGACACCCGGGTCGGCACCAGCCTGACCCCGCTCGGCCGGCCCGACGTGCTGCGGCCCGCCGTGGCCGAGTCCCTCGCCCAGCAGATCGCCGAGTTCCGCCTCGACGTGGCCACCGCGCAGGCCGAGGATCTGTCCACTGTGGACCAGACGCTGCCGGGGCTGCTCGACATCGACGACCCGGGCCAGCTCAACCTGCCGGCGCTGTGGGCGCCGCGGCCCCTGCGCGACCGGCTGCGGGCCCCGATCGGCATCGCCGCCGACGGCGCGGTGCTGGAGCTGGACATCAAGGAGTCCGCGTACGACGGCATGGGCCCGCACGGCCTGCTCATCGGGGCAACCGGCTCGGGCAAGTCGGAGCTGCTGCGCACCCTGGTGCTGGCGCTGGCCTCGACGCACGCGCCCGAGCAGCTCAACCTGGTGCTCGTCGACTTCAAGGGCGGCGCCACCTTCGCCGGCATGGCCGCGCTGCCGCACGTCGCCGCGGTCATCACCAACCTGCAGGACGACCTCGCGCTCGTCGACCGCATGCAGGAGGCGCTGTCGGGCGAGATGAACCGGCGGCAGGAGATCCTGCGCGCGGCCGGCAACCTCGTCTCGGTGCGCGACTACGACCGGGCCCGCCAGCGCGGCGCCGACCTGCCGCCGCTGCCGAGCCTGTTCATCGTCGTCGACGAGTTCTCCGAGCTGCTGTCGCAGAAGCCGGACTTCGCCGACCTGTTCGCCCAGATCGGCCGGCTCGGCCGGTCGCTGGGCCTGCACCTGCTGCTGGCCTCGCAGCGGCTCGACGAGGGACGGCTGCGCGGGCTCGAAGCGAATTTGTCGTACCGCATCTGCCTGCGCACGTTCACCGAGCAGGAGAGCCGCACCGTGCTCGGCGTGCCCGACGCGTTCAGCCTGCCCAGCGCGCCCGGGCACGGGTACATGCGCGGCGAGTCGGCGAACCTGCGCCGCTTCCGTGCGGCCTACGTGTCGGGGCCGTACGGCAACCGGGAGCAGGTCGGCGACCAGCTGCTGGCCGGCGGGCTCGAGGTGCGGGCGTTCCGGGCCGAGTACCAGCCGAGCCCGCAGGCGGCCCCGGGTACCACCGCGCCCTGGCCCGGCTCGAGCCCCGAGGACACGACGGAGACGATCAACCTCGCGGAGGCGGAGGCCGGCGGCCGGACCATCCTCTCCACCATGGTCGGCCAGCTCACCGGGCAGGGCATGCCGGCCCACCGGGTCTGGCTGCCGCCGCTGGGCGCGCCCGACACCCTCGACACGCTCGTGCCCGACCTGCGCGTGCGCCCCGGCCGCGGCTACGGCGCCGACCCGCTCTCGCCGCCGCTGCGGGTGCCGGTGGCCATCGTGGACCGGCCCTTCTACCAGCGCCGCGACCCGATGTGGGTCGACCTGGCCGGCTCCGGCGGGCACGCGGCGATCGTCGGCGGCCCGCGCTCGGGCAAGTCCACCCTGCTGCGCACCCTGATCTGCGCGCTCGCGCTGCGGCACACCCCGGCCGAGGTGCAGTTCTACGCCCTGGACTTCTCCGGCACCCTGTTCGGGCTGTCCGGCCTGCCGCACGTCGGCGGGGTCGCGGGCCGGCAGGAGGCCGAGGTCGCCCGCCGGATCGTCGCCGAGGTCACCGCCGTCATCGAGGACCGCGAGCGGCGGTTCCGGGAGCTGGGCGTGGACACGATGGCCGACTACCGGCGGCTGCGCGAGGCCGGCACCGTCGACGACGACCGCTTCGGCGACGTGTTCCTCGTCGTCGACGGCTGGTCGGTGGTGCGGCAGGACTACGAGGACGTCGAGACGTCGCTGATCAGCCTGGCCGCCCGGTCGCTGACCTACGGCGTGCACCTGATGCTGACCGCGAACCGCTGGCTCGACCTGCGCTTCGGCCTGCGCGACCTGATCGGCACCAAGCTCGAGCTCAAGCTCGGCGACGCGCTCGACTCCGAGATCGACCGCAAGGCCCAGCTGACGGTGCCGGGCGACCGGCCGGGCCGGGGCGTGAGTTCCGACAAGATGCAATTTCTGGCGGCGGTACCGCGAATAGACCGCCGTCGCCAGGCCGACGACCTGTCCACCGGCGTCAACGGGCTCGTGCAGGCCGTCACCGACTACTGGGACGGCCCGCCGGCGCCGCCCGTGCGGCTGCTGCCGCATCTCGTCGAGTTCGCGGACCTGCCCAAGGAGTCCAAGGAGCAGGGCATCGTCCTCGGCCTGGAGGGCCGGCGGCTGCGCCCGGTCGAGTTCGACTGGCGCGAGCCGGGCCTGGTCGTGTTCGGCGACGCCGAGTGCGGCAAGACCTCGACGCTGCGGATGGTGGCCCGGCAGGTGGTCGACACCTTCGAGCCCAAGCAGGCCAAGGTGATCCTGTTCGACTACCGGCGCACCATGCTCGGCGAGTTCGAGGGCGAGTCGCTGCTGGGCTACGCGGCCAACCAGACGCAGGCCGAGGAGCTCGTCGCCGGCCTGGTCGAGGGCTTCACCAAGCGGCTGCCCGGCGCCGACGTCACCCCGCAGCAGCTGCGCAACCGCACCTGGTGGACCGGGCCCGACGTGTACGTCGTCGTCGACGACTACGAGCTGGTGACGGCCGGCAGCAACCCGCTGCTGCCGCTGCTGCCGTTCATGGCCCAGGCGCGTGACATCGGCATGTACCCGTACGTCGCCCGCCGGGCCGGCGGCGCCGCCCGGGCCCTGATGGACCCGTTCCTCGGCGCGATGCGCGAGCTGAGCTACCCGGCGGTGGTGCTCAGCGCCCCGCGCGACGAGGCGCCGATGTTCGGCGTGCGGCCGGCGCCGCTGCCGCCGGGGCGCGGCACGCTCGTGCACCGCCGCTACGGGTCGGTCCCCGTCCAGCTGGCCCGGCTCGACGCCCGTCCCGACACGGATTGAGTCCGCTGGGACGGACAAAGGTTGCCAAGGCCGATATATTGATGAAGGTATCCGACGGGGGAGCCTGGTGTTCAAGGTCATGAAGGAGCGTTCAACCGCGCGGGGCGTTCGTGCCGCAGCCGGCGCGGTGGCGGTGCTTGCACTCGTCGCCGCCTGCTCGGACGCGAAGGATCCGCAGGTGGGCAACCCCGCGACCTCGGCTCCCGGCAGTCCCGCGGCGCCCGCTACGACGGCCGCGCCGACCACCTCGGGGCCGCCGTCGGCGAGCTACACCAAGCCGCCGTCACGCGGTCTGACCCGCCCGGCGGGCGTCGCCGCGGTGTCGAACTCGACCTGCGGGTATGCCCAGGTCGCGATCCACTTCGTCGGGGCGTCCTGGGGTAACAACCAGGTGCCGTACGTGACGAAGGGTCAGAAGGTGCCCGACGACGTCTGGGCGGAAGGGGTAGGCCTGCTGCCCACCTACAAGGGCGGCATCGAGGACTCCCGGTCCCGGCTGAAGAGCCAGAAGGTCCCCGAGAGCTACGTGGTCTACCAGGACATGGCCGACGCGGACGCCGCCATCGACGCCGCGATCGCGGCCTCCAAGGCCAAGGACGACTCCAAGGTGATCCCCGTGTACATCGCACTGCGTACGGCCGAGGACCACTTCACCGAGTCCTGCGGGGTGCTGGAGGACAAACCGGCGAGCTGAACGAACCACCACCTTGAGGAGGGTGCGAAGTGTCCGGTGTGAAGATTGATCTGGCGGCCGTTCTGTCCGCCGAGAGCGTCGTGAACCAGGCGGTCTCCGAGATGGAGGGCGTGACCCAGAAGATCCTCGCTCAGGCGGGGCTCAGCGAGGCCGCGATGAAGGCGCCGGCGGGGCAGATCACCTCGTCGACGTTCTCCGGCCTCGGCGGTGGCGGTAAGGCGCTGTCCGAGACGCTGACCGAGCTGCAGAACGACCTCGCCGCCCTGCGGGCCACCGCGGAGTCCGGGTCCGACCAGGCCACGCAGGCCGCGAAGGCCGGCGTCGGCTCGTCGGTCGCCAACGGAATGTGAGAGAGAGGGTCATCGTATGAGCGGCAACGGCTACATCGAGTTCAAGAACGACGACATCGTCAACATCGCATCCGTCACCAAGAACTCCCAGGCCGACTGGGACCGCATCTGGGAAGGCGTGCGCAGCAAGCTCACCGGGGTCGTGTCCGAGGCGCTCGACGCGCTGACGGGCTCCTCCCTGGAGGACCGCGCCGCGCGCTACCACCAGCGCACGGCGCAGTACACGGCCGACCTCAACTCGCAGCAGGTCGCGGTGAACAACGTCGCGTCGATCTCGGCCGACACCAACCAGCAGATGAGCCGGGTCATCGCCGGCTGAACACGGGCAGGACGGGCCGGGTCAACCACCCGGCCCGCTGGTCACGGCGCCTCTGGAGGGAATGACGGTGGGCGACGCGTACGGATGGACCGACAACGGTCGGCAGGTCTTCGACCCGCTGCGGCTGGAGAAGGCCGCCGCCGACCTTCGGAAGAACCAGGCGCCGGCCGACCTGCGCCAGCAACTGGTCGACAACCTGCTGCCCAGCGCGGCGGTCGGCCAGATCCCCGGCGGGCAGGCGGCCTACTCGCGGCTGTACGAGGCGACGCACGCGATGCTCGGCGAGCTGGAGAAGGTCGGCCTCGACCTCTCCGACCTCGCCAGCCGCACGCTCGCCGCGGCGCAGCTGGCGCACGACGTTGATCCGGCCACCCAGGCCGCGGCGCGCCGCGGCCACTCCCGCGCCGAATAACCCGGAGCGATCATGGCCAACTACGACTACTGGACAGCCAAGGAAAAGCTCGAGAGCGGCCAGCCGTACACGATCGAGTCGGTCGCGACGACCTGGCGCAACTTCGCCGAGGCGGTGCGCGGCGCCTCCGGGCACCTGCAGGGCACCGCGGACGACGTCACCGCGCAGTACGGCGAGCCGTACCAGAACTTCGGCGACCGTGCGGCCCCGCTGGCGAAGTGGATGACGAACGTCGGCGGCTACGCCGACCAGGTGGCGGGCGGCCTGTCGAAGGCGTCCACCACCGGCAGCAACGCCCAGATCACCATGTACGAGGAGGACTACTCCTTCAGCCAGGACGTCGACCGGATCCTCGGTCCGGAGGACGCCCTGTCGATGGGCAAGGTCAACGCCATGAACCGCCGCGAGGCCCAGGCCGCCGCGGTGCTCAACGGCGAGATCGAGAAGTGGTCCACGGCCTACGACGCGTTCAAGCCGGGCTCGCTCGACGCCGCCCCCACCCGGGCCGGCGGCGGCTCCGACACCGGCGGCTCCGGATCCGGCAGCGGGTCCGGCGGCTCGAACGGCGCCTTCATCGGCTCCGTCTCCGGCGGTACCACCACCACCGGCAACGGCTCCCAGGTCGGCTCCGGCACCTACCCCGGCAGCTCGGTGCTCGGCCCGGACGACGGCGACTTCGGCGGCTGGGTCAAGGACCCGCGCACCGGATACCTGATCGACCCGGCGACCGGCCAGGAGTTCGACCCGACCACCGGCCGCTGGATCGACCCGGTCACCGGCAAGCCGTTCGGCGACGTGGAGCAGTACGCGTCGCGGCTGGAGGGCCTCGACGGGGGCAACCCCTCGACCGGCCTCCTCGGCGGCGGCAACCTGTCGCTCACCCCACCGCTGGCGGGGGGCGGCGGGGGCGGCGGCACCACCGGTCTCGCGGGCATGTACGGCGGGCTGGTCCCGCCGAGCCTCGACCCGAACAACCCGGCCTCCAACCAGCTGCGTCAGCAGGCCGCCGACCGCATGGCGGCCAAGGCCTACGCGGCCGAGCAGCTGGCGCTGAAGGAGGCCAGCCAGGGCGGCCGGCCGTTCGTGCCCCCGATGTCGGCCGGCGGCCAGACGGGCGGCCTCGACGGGCGCCGCAGCAGCGTCCGCAAGTCGCTCGTCACCGAGCCGGAGTCGACCTGGACCAGCCGGGCCCGGGCCACCGCACGCTCCGGCGGCGGGTCGGCCCAGGAGGAGGCGCTGCTCAACGGCCGCGCCGGACGGCTGGGCCGGGCCGGTGGCGGCCGGGGCATGGGCGGCGTGGCGGAGGAGCTGACGTACCCGGGCTCGGGCGCCACCGCGGCGGCCGGGGGACGCACGGGCGGGGCCGTACGCGGCCGGGCCGGGCGCCTGCCGGGCGAGCCGCTCGAGGCGGCCGGTGGCCGTGCGGGCGGGGCGGCGGGCCAGGGCGGCCGCGGGGCGTACCTGCCCCCGACCCAGGCGGGCCACGGCGACGAGCACAAGGACAAGCAGCGCAAGCGCCCGGAATGGCTCGTCGAGGACGATGTATGGTCGGCGAACCTGGACCAAGCCGGCCCGCGCGTGCTGGGCGAGGACTGACGAGGAGGCCGTCGTGGCGGACATGTCGTACGACACCGAGACCCTGCGGCAGGGCGGCCGGACCAGCCGCCAGGCCAGCGCGCAGGCGGACACGGCCGGCCAGACCGTGAACGGCACGCTCGTCTCGGCGGGCGCGTTCGGCGACGTCGGCCCGGCGGGCGCCCTCGCCAACGTGCTCGACCAGGCGAAGGCGGAGCACGCCAAGGGCGCCCAGTCGGCGTCGGTGAACACCGACGTCCACGGCCAGCGCGCCGACACGACGGCGGCGGCGGGCGACGAGCTCGTCCAGGTGACGACGGCGGCCGCCCAGACCGGCGTGTCGAAGTCGGTCGCCGACGGCATGGCCTGAGCGACAAGCACGATATCCGGGGCCGCGGGCACACGCCCGCGGCCCCGGCCCGCGTACACGCGGCGTTGGCCGTGGACCAGGCGGGGCCGGATCGCGGAGGCGGCGGCCGGCGCGCCGGAGCATCAGCTGCTCGTGGTGACCGACTCGACAAGCGGTGAGACCAACCTCTTCGACCTGGCCGTCGAGCGGAAGGCGCCGGAGGTACGCCCCAGCTCCAACGGGACGGACTACGACCGCCTGCCGTACCGGCCGGGCGTGGCGACACTGCAGCGCTAGGCGACACGGCGGTGCCGGTGGGTTCGACATTAGGCCTGCAGCAGTAGGGCTTCCGCCTCGGCGACGATCGGCTGGATCCCGGCCCGGGGCGGGAGCACCAGCGTGTACCCGACCTGCCGCACCGTGCCGATCATCGACTCGTACTCATTGCCGAGCTTCGCGCGGAGCCGCCGCACGTGCACGTCGACGGTGCGGTGACCACCGAAGTAGTCGTAGCCCCACACCTCCCGCAGCAGATGGTCACGGGTGAACACCCGGCCGGGGTGCTGCGCGAGGAACTTCAGCAGCTCGAACTCCTTGTACGTCAGGTCGAGCGAGCGGCCCTTGAGCTTGGCGGCGTAGGTGTCCGGGTTGATACTCAACGCGCCGGCGTTGATCAGGCCGGCAGACGCACCGGCCGCTGCCGAGGCCGCCTGGGTGGCCAGTCGCAGCCTGGACTCGACCTCAGCCGGGCCGGCATCTGCCAGTACGACATCATCGAGGCCCCAGTCGACGCCGACGCCGACCAACCCGGCTTCCTCGACCACGGCGAGCATCGGCACGCGCAGCCCGGTCGTGCGCAGCATGCGGCAGGCCCCGCGGGCCTCGATCAGCTTGCGCCGGGCATCGATCAGCACCACGTCGAAGTCCGGGCCCGAGCCCCAGGCGCGCACGTCGTACGCGACGAGCCGTCGCGAATGCGCCAGCAGGTCCAGGGCGGGCAACACCCGGCTCGCCGGCCCATCGGCTAACTGGGCCGTCACCACCAGGATCTCCATATGTCCCACCTCTCGCTCAACCGGGAATCCAGCCAGCGCGAGCGTCCACCACCATTGTTTCGGCCGCGGTGTTCGAGACCCCGGACGTGGCGTAACGCGCATCCCGCGGTGCACGACGTACGGCGCGGCGCCGCGCCGCCGGGCTCTGCCGGGCTGCTCTGGTGCTGCTCCAGCGACTGCGTGCCGTCGACCGGCACCGGCCAGGGCACGGCAACGGTGCTGGCAGGAACTGGTCACCGGCCACGACGATGGCCGGCCCGGTCGGGCGCTACGCGCTGAACTCGGCGGCGTGGGCCTGGCACCACGCGGCGAATGTGCGCGGTGGCGTGCCGGTCGCCCGCTGCACGTCGTCGGTCACATCGGACTCGTCCAGGGCGCCCTCGGCGTAGAAGTTCCAGAACGCGTCGGCGTAGGGCGCGGGCATCGAGGCGAGTTGTTCGGCTCTGGTCTCTTCGTTCCGCAGTGGTACCGCGACCAGCTTCCGGCCCAGCGCCGCGCCGAGGATGGCCAGCTGTTCGGCGGGGCGCAGCGGCTGCGGGCCGGTCAGGCGGTAGGTCTGGCCGGCGTGGCCGTCGCCGGTCAGCGCGGCCGCGGCGACCCGGGCGATGTCGAGCGGGTCGATCACCGAGGCGGCCACGTCGGGGTACTGCAGGCGCACCTCGTCGCCCTGTCGCAGTTGCGGCAGCCAGCCCAGGGCGTTCGTCGCGAACGCGCTCGGCCGCAGGATCGTCCAGTCGATGCCGCCGGCCCGGGCGGCCTCCTCGGAGCGGATCATGTACTCGCTCACCGCGTTGGTCAGGTCGCCGCTCGCCGCCGAGCTGCCGGACAGTTGGACCACCCGCCGTACCCCGGCCGCCTTCGCCTCCGCGTAGAGGCCGGGCATGTCGGCGTAGCCCGGCAGCAGGAACAGGCCGTCGGCACCCTGGAGGGCCGGGCGCAGCGACGCTGGGTCGTTGAGGTCCTCCCCGTCGGCGCGGCGAAGGGGGCGTACCGCCTGGCGGGCCTCGCCGAGGACCCGGACGAGCTCCGCGCCGATGTTGCCGGTTGCCCCGCTCACCACGATCATGCCGTCCAGCATTCTGGAAGTACACCTCGCCGGCAACTCACACGTCGGTGCCTGGTCCGGGCGAACTTTCGACGCCGGTTCACCGGCCTCGTCGCCGGTACTGCCAGGGCTCTGTCCTTCGCCGCCGCCGCGTCGACGGCTGTCGTAGCCGCTGGCATCGCGCGCGGTTGGGGGATCGCGGCCGGCGCGACGACCATGTTGACGGCATTCACCGGGTGGCCGCCCACCACGCGGAGGCCAGGTGGATCACGGCGCCGGCGGCCGCGCCGATGGCCATGCCGGTGTTGCGCCTGCGGGCACCGAGCGCGCTGTCGCCGGCCTGGGCGAGGCCGAGCACGACGAGCAGCGGCACGAGCACCGGCCACCGGTGCTGGGCCAGCACGACGAGCGCGACGACGCTGAGCGGCAGCGCGCGTACCGCATATGCCTTGGCGTAGAACGACACGCCGAAGGTGACTGCCTCGCCTTCTGGGCAGCCCGACGAACCGTTCCATCTCCTACCAACGCCGCAGGCGAAGGAGACGAGCTTGTTACGAGCTCGTCACGTACGACGACGCCGGCCGGCTCACCAGAAGCACCCAGCCGGGCGGGCTGGCCACCGCTTACACCTGCGACACCACGGGCCGGCGGGTCGCCATGAACAGCGGGCGCGACCTGGAGTAACGCCGCGGGTGCCTCTCTCGCTTCCTCATGGACACCTCAACGCCGGAGAGGAACCGACAAATGGCAGTATCCCGACGGCGCAAGGGCGCTATCGCGCTCGGCGCCGTGGCGGTCGTGGTGGCGTTAACCGCCGTCACCGCGACCAACCACGAATTGCAGGAATTTTTCGGCATAGCCCACGAACCGGGCGAGGGCCTGCCGTTCCAGCCGCGCGAGCGGGCGGAGATGATCGCGGGCGAGGACCCCGCGGAGGCCGGCGAGGAGGCTTTCGAGGCCGCCACCATCGCCGAGCAGTTCTCCCAGGCCCGCTACGCCCCCGGGATCGTCGCCCCGGGCGCGTACGGCGCGGCCTACAGTCAACTCACCGCCATGCCGTCGACGGCCGGCAACTGGCGGGAGATCACCAAGCTCAAGTACGACTCGGACGACCCGCGCTACCGGGACTACGCGTCGAACTCCTCCGGCGGTTCCGGCCCGGTCACCGGCCGGATGACCGGGCTCGCGGCGGACGAGGCCGGCTACGTCTACGCGGCGGGCGCCGACGGCGGCGTCTGGCGCTCCAGCACCGGCGGCGGCAACTGGACCCCGATCGCCGACGGCCTGCCCAGCCTGTCCAGCGGGTACCTGGTGCTGGCCGGCGACGGGTCGCTGTGGTACGCGACCGGCGAGGCGAACACCGGCGGCACCAGCTACGTCGGCGCCGGTGTGTACCGGCTGGCCAGCCCCCGGACCGGCAGCTTCAGCCTGGCCGACCGGGTCGGCGGGACCGAGCTGGAGAGCACCACGATCAAGAAGCTGCGCTTCTTCGACGACAAGGTGTGGGCCGCGACCAACCGCGGCCTCTACTCGCACCCGATGGGCAGCACCGCGGGCGCCTGGAAGCTCGAGTTCACGCCGAACCCGGACTACCTGCCGGGCGGCTCCCAGGCGGGCACGGCGAACGCCGCGTACAAGAACATCGTCAACGACGTGGCGGGCGACCCGCACAACGGCAAGCACGTCATCGTCGCGTCGGCGTGGCGCTCCGGCGACACGTACAACGGCTTCTACGAGACCGCCGACTACACCGCGGGCGGCTGGAGGAAGGTCAACCCGACCGGCTCCATCCCGGCCGACGATATCGGCAACGTGACGTTCGCGTTCGCCGGTGATGGTTCGAAGCTGTACGCGATCAACCAGTCGCCGCGGTTGCTGAACAAGGCCTCCGGCACGGTCAACAGCTACCTCGACGGCGTGTACGTGTCGAACAGCGGTTCCCCGGCCGGCCCGTGGAGCAAGATTGCCGACTCGCAGAAGCTCGCGAACTCCGGCTCGGCGCTCAAGCAGTCGGTCGGCGGCAAGGGCTACGGCCCCGGCATCCAGGCCTGGTACAACCAGTTCCTGCAGGTCGACCCGGCCAACCCGATGCACGTCTGGCTGGGCCTGGAGGAGGTGTACGAGACCACCGACGGCGGTTCGTCGTGGAAGACGGTGGGGCCGTACTGGAACTTCTACTTCTCCTGCTGGAGCATCTACGACGCGAAGAACGGCTGCCCGAAGACGACCCACTCCGACCAGCACTCCGTCGCGGTGGCCGGCGGCTCGGTGTACGTGGGCAACGACGGCGGCGTCTTCAAGCGCCCGGTCAACGGCAAGACCAACCGCGAGGGGCACGCGACCGACTGGGTCAGCCTCAACGACGGCACGATCGACGCGTTGCAGTACTACTCGGTCTCCGTCGGCAAGGACCCGGCCGCGAACGGCGTCGTGGTCAGCGGCGGCCTGCAGGACAACGGCGCGTCCGTGCTCCGCGCGAACGACACCGTGATGGGCTCCAACTTCGGCGGTGACGGCGGCGACTCCCTCGCCGACCCGGCCAACGGCTGCAAGCAGGTCCAGGAGTACACCAACCTGGCCATGCGGGTCACCGAGAACTGCAACGCCAACACCGGCGACGGCACGCTCAGCCAGTCCACGTCGCGTGACATCCAGCCGTACACCGCCAGCCCCGGCGACGAGCCGGCCCGGTTCATCGCGCCGTTCGCGGCCGACGACCACAACAGCTCGGTGTGGGTGGCCGGCGGCCAGCACATCTGGGTCAACACCAAGGGCTTCGCGATCCAGAACGGCAAGGGCTGGAACAACGTGTACGACTTGGGCGCCGGGCACCTGGCCACCTCGGTGAGCGTGTCCAACGGCGTCGCGTACGTGGGCTGGTGCGGCCAGTGCAACAACGCCGGCTTCGCCCGCGGCATCGCGGTCGGCAAGGTCAACGACCCGGCCAGCTGGCACCAGGTCACCCTGCCGATCGACGGCACGGTGCCGAACCGGTACGTCTCCGGCTTCGGCGTCGACCCGGCGGACGCGGCGCACGTGTTCGTCGCGATCAACGGCTTCAACCGCCGCTTCACCGAAGGCCCCGGCGCCGGCGTCGGGCACGTCTTCGAGTCCAAGGACTCCGGCACCACCTGGACCGACGTCACCGGCAACCTGCCGGACGTGCCGTCCAACGCGGTGAAGATCCTGCCCAACGGGGCCCTGGTGCTCGCCACCGACCTGGCCACGTTCTACCGCGCCGCCGGGCAGACGGGCTGGCAGCGCCTCGGCGCCGACCTGCCGCTGACGGTCGGCATGGACGTGGAGTACTCCGCGTCCGACAACACGGTGTACGTGGCCACGCACGGACGCGGCATCTGGGCGTTCAGCCTCGGCCAGCTCTAACCTCCCAGCTGACCGACGACCGGGGTGATCCCGCCGCCACCGGCGGCCGGGATCACCCCGGTTCGGCGAAGCGCCCTATCACTGCGGCAGCC
This sequence comes from Dactylosporangium sp. NPDC049140, assembly GCF_040648435.1. Classification (NCBI taxonomy): domain Bacteria; kingdom Bacillati; phylum Actinomycetota; class Actinomycetes; order Micromonosporales; family Micromonosporaceae; genus Dactylosporangium; species Dactylosporangium sp. NPDC049140. The sequence goes on from NZ_JBEZDS010000031.1 coordinate 82,785, forward strand.
TGACGCGCATCGCCAGTTACGGCGACCCGGAGCGATGATGTCCAACGTGACGCGCCTCGTCGGCGCCGGGATCCTGCCGTTCGTCGTGCTGGGCCGGCTGCTGCACTACCAGCTCGGCGCCTCGGTCACGGCGTCGGTGTGGACGAGCGTCGGGGCGGCGTTCGCCGCCGTCATCGCCGGCATCGTCGTCTACTACAAGGTCGACAATCGTCCGGCGAAACCCCGTCCGCAGCGGACACCGACGGCTCCGACGGTGGCGCAGGTCTCCGCGGTGTCGCCCGCCGCGGGCTTCGCCCCTGACTTCACGCGCCCTCCACGTCGAGCGGGCCGGCGATACGAAGGAGCACACCGCGTAGCGCTCACGCCCGGCCGCCGGGGCGCGGCGAGTGCTCCGGCGGCAGCAGCGCCCGCAGCCAGCCGGGCGTGGAGGGCTCGGCGCGTAGCCGTTGCACGCACCGCGCCCACTGGCCGCCGTAGGTGTGGAACATCGTCGAGGCGAGCCAGCGCCGCGGGTCCTCGTGGTCAGGCCCGCTCGTCAGCACGCGGCAGTCGAGCGGTCCGAGCAGGCCGACCCGCCATCCGCCGGACCAGGCGGCCTCGGAGAACGCGAACTCGTGCCGGTGGTAGGCGTCGGGCGTCACCGATCGCAGCCACGCGGCCAGGTTCGCGCGCAGCGGGTCGGTCAGCAGTGAGCCGTGCCGCTCGGGCAGAAGCCCGGCCCAGTGCCGGCAGAACTCGTGCCGCATCAGGATCACACCGCCGTTGAGCGGCATCTCGATCTCAGGCGCGTATGCGAGGTCGTACCCGCGGCGGAAGACCCACCGGTTCGCGCAGGCGGCGACGTCGGCCTCGGCGAACCGGTCGGCGAGGGGGCGGACCGGGCCGAAGAAGATGGTGTCGCTGTCCAGGTAGAGCACCCGTTCGGTGCGGACCCGCCGCAGGTACACACAGTTGTCCTGGAAGTAGCCCGACGCGCGGTGCCGGGGCGGCACCGTCTCCACGAGGTCGGCGAGCTCAAGCAGCGAGCGGTGCCGCGCGGCCGGCCAGCCCGGCTCGGCCACGATGATGACGTGCACGAAGACCTGTGGGTCGTGGTGGCGCAGGGAGGCGAGGCTGAGCCGCAGTCGGCTCAGGTGCGGCTCGTCCGGCGTGACCAGGTAGACGCAGGACAGCCGGTCGCGGGTCAGCGCAGTTCCCCGGCGAAGTCCGCGTCGACGTAGTGGAACAGGATCGACGTGGAACTGTGCCCGGCGGGCAGCGGCCGGCGGGCGTGCGGGATGGTCCGGCCGCGGAACAGCACGCCGTCGCCGAGCGCCTGGTACAGCATGAACCGCCGCTGCGGCAGGTGCAGCTCCAGCGGCCACGGCGCCTCGACCGCGGGCTCCGGCGCATAGTCGACGAGTACGGACAGTGTGTGCTCGCACTGCTCGCGGTCGCGGTGCGGCGGAAGCACGGCGCCGTCCCGGTAGCCGGCGAGGTAGCTGTACGAAGCGGTCACCGGCCGCCCGGCGACCGTCGACATGAACCCCTCGAGCCGGCGGTGCAGGAACGCGGCGATCGGCTCGTTGTGGGCCACGTACCGGTCCGCGGACTGGCCGTCGCCGAGCCGGAGCCGACCGGTGCGGGCCAGGCGGCGATAGTGCTCGCGCAGCCGGCCGAGGTGCAGCGGCGGGATGACGCCGGCGACCCGGGCGAACCCCCGCGCTTCGTAAGCGACGGCCTCGTCCGCGCCGCCGCGCTCCCCGCCATCGGGTGCCGACAGCACGCCGGCCGCGCACAGCACCCGCTCCCGGTCGCGGCTGGGCAGCGAGCGCAGCGGCCGGCCGGGCTCGGCGCCGTCGAGCAGGTCGAGGACATCGGGCTCGAGGTCGTACGGCAGCACCGCGCCCGTGCGCCGGTCGGGCACCCACACTGTTGCGGGGCCGTGGGCGACGTCGTCCGGCACGCCGAACTCGGGCGGCCCGTCGGTCCGCTCGACCCGCACACCGGCGGCGAACACCGTGCCGGGATCGGCCCGGAGCGCGCCGAGGAGCCGCCGCGGCACGAGATGGCCGGGCTGCTCGGCCATGCGGACCCGGTAAGCGCTCACCAGTGGATCCACCCGTTGGCGGTGAACCGGCCGTCGGCGAACGCGCCACCGGGGCAACGAACCGGGGTCACCTCGTGCAGGAGGCTCCCGCGGAAGAACACCACCGTGTTCTGCCGCGGGACCACGGTGTGGCACCGCTCCTCCGGCGGGTCGGCGCTGTAGCGCTCGGTGGCCCAGACCTTCAGCTCGCCGCCGGTGAACGGGGTGGGGTCGGCGTGGCAGAAGTAGACATAGCTCAGCCGGCGGGTCCGGTGCCCCTGCGTGGAGCTGTCGCTGTGCGTGCGGAAGAAGCCGCCGTCGTTCGTGACGGTCAGCTGCACGTCGATCCGCCCCGGCCGGACCTGGTGCAGGCCGAGCCGGGCCAGCACGTAGGGCAGCGCCTCGGCGACCCGGTCGCGGATGAGCCGGGCGACGGCGCCGGGCGGTTCGAGCACGACCGAACGGCGGCTGTCCGGGTCCACCAGGCTCTCGCCGTCGCGCATGATGATGCTGGGTTCGAACTGCGACTCGTGCTCGAGCATGTGGCCCCGGATGAGCTCCAGCTCGGGTACGGCCAGAAACTCCGGCAGCTCGACGGCAAGCTCCTGATGGTCGCCGAGCCAGAGCGCCCGCGGGTCGACGAGCCAGTCGTCGGACCCCGGCGTGCGCGGGTCGTACGGGAGCGGATCGTCGGCGGGAGTCACCTGACCCGGCTCGTGCGACAACGGAATGACGCCGGGGATCTCGCCCGGCCGCACCGGCTCGGCCGGGAGGTAGAACGGCAGGTCGATCGGCTCGATCGGGGTCGGCCCGTGGGGCGTGTCGATCGGCTCGATCGGGGTCGGCCCGTGCGGCAGGTAGTAGGGAAGGTCCGCCGGCGCGATCGGCGTCGGGCCGATCGGTTCGCCCGGCCAGACGATCGGAATGTCCGAGACCTCGCCGCCCGGTGTCGGCGCAAGACCTGGTGTGGACTCGAGAGCCGGTTCCTCGCCCAACGCGGTGCCTCCGTCCGGATGCCGAGCGGCCGGCCCGAGTATATGGGCGGGCCGGCCGTGATCGGCACCGGCGCGCGCAGGCCCATCCGTTCGTGCACATTCGCGCGCAGAACCAAACCCCTAGGGCGCGGGGGCGCTCTCGTTGCCCAGGGTGCCGTCCGGCCAGGACAGGATGCGGCAGAAGGAGGCCGGGCGCGGGCAGTGCAGGCCGCGCTCCCGGGTCAGGTCGTGGGCCTTGGGGTCGCCCTCGGCCACGGCGCCGAAGCGCGTGCCCAATGACTGGTCCGCGGCGGCCGTCACCGCGACGCGGCCGTCGTCGGTGATGGTGCGGGAGCGCTCCACCGCGCCGCCCCACATCCAGGCCGTGTCGGCGTTCGGCGCGGCGGTGTGGTGGTAGGCGGTGCGGATCCGGCCGCCGGCGATCGAGTCCACCGTGAACCAGTCGTTGACGCTGTGCAGGGCCTGGGGCTGGCCCGGCACGAGGGTGGCGAAGCCGCCGCGGCCGGTCGGGGTCAGGTCGAGCGGGGGGTCGGCGGGCATCAGGGCCTGCGGGGCCGCCTTGCGCGCGGCGGCGGTCCGGGTGTCGCCGGCGTAGAGGCGGGTGCCGTCGGTGATGGCGTACGCCGTCGTGGAGCCGAACGCGAAGGGCCGTACGGCCGCCGGGACCCACGCGGGGCGGCCGTCCGCGCCGATCACGAAGCCGCCGGCGCCGGGCGGGGCGGTGAGCGGGGTGCAGGGCTCGCCGGACTTCGGGGGCAGCGAGCGCGTACACCAGGCGCCCTGGTCGTTCTTGATCAGGGCCAGGTCGCGGCCCAGGCCCATGGTCGTGCCGGCCCAGTCGGTGGGCGTGATGCGGCCGGCGGCGACGTCGACCAGCGGCAGGCCCGGCGCGGCGAACCAGCGCAGGTCGGGGGAGAGGAACTGGGTGCGCAGCAGCAGGTCGAGGTCGGTCAGGAAGGGCGGGTAGCCGGCGCCGTCCTGCTGCATGCCGAGCACGTGGTCCTGCCCGCGCAGTACGCCGGCCGCGGGCGCGGGCAGCGGGCAGTAGGAGCGGGTCTGGCCGGTGCGCACGTCGATCGCCGTGAGGGCGGCCGGCAGGGACGCCCGCGCGTCCTGCTCGACGTCGGCGCCCGGGAGCGGGCCGGCCCACAGGATCGCCAGGCCCGCGCTCGGGCCGCCGGTGAACAGGTCCACGCGGCACGGGGCCGGGGCGCCGGCGCTGGTCGGCGTGGGACCGGGCGCCGGGCCGGACGACGTGCACGCGGCGAGCAGGGCCAGACCGATCAGCACCGCGGCGCGGCGCGCCGCGGTGCCGAGACGAGCCGGCGTCACTTGACCGGGATGACCGGGGCGGTGGTCTCGGTGTCGCCCTTGCCGTCGGGAACCTGCCGATCCTGGTACCCGCCGTCCCAGGTGGTCGGCTCGTGGTAGGTCCAGCGGGTCTCGTCGCCGTAGTAGATACGGTACTGGTCGTCGGTGTTTGACCAGTTGCCGCCCGAGTCGCCGAGCGAGCCCACCTGGGTCGCCCCGGTGCCGGAGGCGTCGGTGGCGAACTGGGTGTTGTACCCGCCGCCGTGCTGGTTGCTGTCGGTGTCCGGGCCGCCGATCGTGCCGTCGACGGTGCGGTTGCCGAGGTCCTGGGTGTACGGGTCGAGGTTGTTGTAGATCGCCCGGACCGTCGACTCGGGATACTGCCCGTCGGAGTCGACGCTCACCGGGACCAGGCCGCCGTGGCCGTCGCTGACCATGATCGGGTGGCCGGTCGCGTTGCGGGCCCCCACCGTCATGTTCACGATGTTGTCCTGCACCCGCGCGTGCGCGGCGGCCTCGGACGTGTTGGCGTTGGCCAGGTCGTTGACGTACCCCTGCAGGTTGGTGATGTAGGTGTTCTGGTCCGGCGCCCCCGGCTCCTGGATCGCGGCGTCGGTGATGATGCCGAACGCGGTCGAGCCGACGCTCAGCGCCGTGCTGTACGGCCCCGGCAGCGGAGCCAGCCCGGCGATGTCGAACAGCGTGCTGACGCCGTCGACGTAGCCCTTCTTGGTGTTGTAGTCGGACATCGCCTGCGCGTAGGCCAGGTCCTCGGCCATCTTCTTGGTCTGGTCGGCGGTGGCGCCTTCCTTGACCGCGTCGTTGAGCACGCCGGCCGCGGCGGCGTCGGTGCTGCTCGTGAGCCGGATCGCGTCGGCCATCGCCTGCTGGTAGACCGGGTCGTGCGGGTCGGTGTGCCCCTGCGCCATCACCATCTGCAGGTATTCCTGGCCGCGCGTCAGCGTGCCCTCGCGGAAGTGCTGGTAGACGTCGGGGTCGCTGGCCGCGACGAACTTCAGGAAATTGCTGCGGGTGGCCGCGTCCATCTGGAAGCCCGAGATCTTCGTGCCGTCGGGCAGCGTGATCGTCTGTACGCCGTTGGGGCCGGTGTCGTACTGCGCGAACGAGTCGACATAGGTCATGCCGACGTTCGCGATCGCGCCCTTGACCTTCTCGTTGGCCATGTGCGCGAGGCCGTTGTAGTCGGTCCCGGCGTCCTGCACGATGGCCAGGCCGGCCTGGGCCGCCTTGGTGTCGTCGAGGCCGTGCCCGCGCATGCTCGCCGAGATCAGCACATCGGCGGCGCCCTGGCCGGACTGCCAGTTCATGCCCATGACCTCGCGCCGCTCGGCCGCGTTGTTGACGATCCAGTCGTTGGTGAACGTCCGGTTGCGGGCCACCACGCCGAGCGCGTCGGACGAGAGCTCGTCCGGCATGAGCTTGTTCCAGTCGTCGGCCGACAGCTCCTTGAGCGACCCGTTGTACCCGTGCGCGATCGGGAAGTCGGCCTTGTAGTTGGCGTACATGACGTTCATCTGATGCTTCCAGCGCAGTGACGCGTCCTTGAGGTTGGACGCGAGGTCGTCGCTGGGCTTCACCGTGTCGCTGGAGTAGTCGTTGAGCAGCCCGACGAAGCCCGCCGCCTTGAGCAGGGCCGGGTCGGTCTTCGGCGGGAACTCGTCGCCGAGGTGCCGCTCGCCCGGCGTGGCCCACAGGCCCGCCTGGTCGCTCGGGTCGGTGACGCCGAGGTTGCTGGCGATGATGTCGCGCGCCGACTTCGGCAGCTCGTTGTAGGGCACGTTCTGCGAGAGGTTGAGGAAGCCGTCGCCGACGCGGCTGACCATCTGCACGAACGGGTTCTTCTGGTCGGGCTTCTCGCCCGGCTTGACCCCGGTCTGCTTGTCGGCCCAGTCCTTGATCTCGCCGAAGTGCGGGGTGATCTCCTCGTAGTACCCCTTCAGCCAGTTCTTCTCCGCCTCGGTGAGCGGGACGCCGGCCTTCTGCTTCGCGTTGAGCAGGTTCAGGTACTGCGTGTTCTTGTCGAAGGCGGCCTTGGCCGCGGCCGGGTCGCCGTTCTTCGTCGCCGCCACGGTGCCGTCGGCGGCCGCCTTCGGGTCGGGCACGTCGACGTCGCCGGGGCCCTCGTCGAGCTGGGTCGGCGGGATGTACCCGAGGTCGGCCATCGCCTTGAGGTGGTCGGACAGGTACTTCTCGTAGTCGCCGATCGACGTGTTCAGCGGCCCGCCGGCGTCCTTGACCTTCTGTACCGCCCGGGAGATGAACGGCGCCATGTACTGCTGGCGGTTCTGCTGGAAGTCCGGGTCGTTGTGATACTGCCGGACCTGCTGGTTCCACTCGCCGATGATCCCGTTGACGTCGTTCTCCAGGGTGGTGACCTGGGTCTTTGCCGTCGACGAGCGCTGCGAGAGGTCGCTGGCCGTCTCCGACAGCAGCTTCGCGATCTTGCCGAGCTTCTCGCCGTTGTTGCCCAGCTGCTTGCTGGCCTCGGCGACCTGCGCGTTCACGTCGATCGGCGTCGCGTTGTTCACCTTGTAGCCGTCGCCGGCGGTCTCCAGGCCCTTGGTCGCCAGCGTGACGGCGTCGCCCTGCTGGGCCGCGGCCTGGTTGAACCCGCGCGCCATGGCGTAGATCTCTTCCGGATCACCGGCGGTGAACTGGTCGCGCAGCTTCCAGGGGTCCACCCCGGCCGCGGCGACCAACGACTCCTGCGAGAAGTCACCCATCGATACACTCCCCGTTTCCTGCCCCCCGCGGGCGGCGCTTCGAAGGATCACGGTTACCCCGTATTCTGCCATGCACGTCGATAAGCCGCGGCCCCGGCGATTCCGCCCGGCCGCGCCGGATGGGGGGTCGGTGCGTCATGCAGCCTGCGGCACGGGGGGTGGAGCACCTGCGCCGGTTGCAGCACCCGGGCGGGAGCTGGAGCGACTTCATGGTCGCGGTCGGGTGCTCGGACACGTGGGTCACCGGCTACGCCGGCACCGCGCTGGCCGCCGCGGCGAACGCGCAGCACCTGCCGCCGCCGGTGCGCGCGGCCGCGGCCGAGGGGGCCGACGCGGCCGCCGGCTGGCTGCTGGGCGCGGCCGGCCCGGGCGGCGTCTGGGGCTACAACCGCGGCGTCGCGCCCGACGCCGACTCGACGGCGTGGGCCGTGCGGCTGCTGGCCGCCCGCGGCCGGCCGGTGCCGCCGCCGGCGCTGGCCTTCCTGGCCGCGCACGAGACCGGCACCGGGTACCGCACCTACCGCGACGTCGCCCGCACCCGCCGCTGGTCGGAGCCCACGCCGGACGTGTCGGCGGCGGCGCTGCTGGCCCAGCACGAGGCCGGCGTGCTCGACCGGGCCGCGCTGGCCGACGGCTTCCTGCGGCTCGTCGCGGGCTGGCAGAAGCCGCCGGGCCGGTGGACGAGCATCTGGTGGGCCGAGGACGGGTACCCGACCGTGCTCGCGCTGGAGGCGTGGGCGCTCGCCGGCCGGCCCGGCCTCACCCCGGTGCCCGCGCCGGTGCGCCCGCCGGTCACCGCGTTCGGCCACGCGCTGTGGCTGCAGGCCCTCGTGCTCACCGACGCGCCCGCCGACGCGGCCCCGCTGCTGGCCGCCGAGCGCCCCGGCGGCGGCTGGGCCGGCGACGCCGAGCTGCTCGTGCCCGACCCGAGCGGCGGCGGCCTCACCGAGCGCAGCATCGACTCCCGCGGGGTGTTCACCACCGCCACCGCGCTGCGGGCGCTGCTGGCCGCCGGGCCGCTGCCGTCCGCCCCGCCGGCGCCGGTGACGGCCGCGCCCGGGCGGGACACGCTCGGGCACGGCTACGACCGGCTGATCGGGCAGGTCGCGGCCGACCTCGGCGTCGAACCGTCCCGCGCCGTCGCGGTCTTCGGCGAGCTGACCCGGGAGTCGCTGGCCGCGCCCGCGCCGTGGCCGAGCGCGCAGCTGTCCGGCCTGGCCGGCGGGCTGCCGGTGGAGCTGTCGGTCACCGACGGGGCCCCGGCGCTGCGGTACACCGTGGAGGTGGGCGACCCCGTCCTGCCGGCGTTCTCGCGGGCCGTGAGCGGCCTGCACGCGATCGGCCGGGCCGCCGGGCTCCTCGGCTGCGAGCAGGCGTGGCTCGACGCCCGCCCGGCCCTGCAGGCGATGGTCGACCCGGCCCTGCCGGTGCCCGAGGGCAACCGCTTCTGGGTCTGGGCCGGCGTCGACGCCGAGGCGGGCGGGCGCGAGGTCCTCAAGGTGTACCTCAGCAGCCTGCACCACCACCTCGACGACGGCGGGGCCCTGCGGCGGGTCACCGCGGCGCTGCGCGGGCTGGGCCTGCCGGCCGGGGCCCCGGCGCTGGACGTGCTGGCCAAGCTGGAGGGGCACGGCTTCTGCCAGGAGCTCGGCATCGGCCTGGCGCCCGGCGGCCGCATCGGCGTCAAGGTGTACTACGAGCTGCCCGGCTGGCGCCCGGAGCTGGTCACCGCCGTGCTCGCCGACGCCGGACTGCCCGCCGGCCTCGACCCGGTCCGCCCGGCGATCCCCGGGGTGCTGACCGAGGAGGTGGCGGCCACCCACCGCGCCGGCATCATGCTGCGCGTCGATCTCGCCACCGGCCGCATCGGCGAGGTGTCGACCGCCTCCGGCTTCATGCGGCCGATGATCGGCCACCCCGAGATCGCCCGGCGGGTCGGCGCCTGGCTCGGCACGACCGGCGACCGCCGTGCCTTCGACGCGGTCGCGGCGCGGCTGCTGCCGGGCTGGCCGGAGCGGACGGGCCGCCTGCACAGCCTGTTCACGCGGGCCCGCTCGGCCAAGGGTGCTCGCACCACGGTCTACCTGCGCCCCGCCCTGCCGGAGGGGCCGCCGGCCTGACGGGCCGGCCGGGACAGGACCGCTCAGGCGGGCACGGCGACCGGCGGCCGGACGCGGATGCGCAGCTGCGGGGCGGCGTACCCGACGAAGGCCATGCCGAGCGGGTCCCCTTCGGCCAGGAGCGTGAGCCGGGCATCGAGCAGGGCCGCCGCCAGTGGGTCACGCCGCTCGACGAAACACTCCAGGAACGCCCGCCCGAACCGGGCGCCGAGCCGCTCGTCGGTGGTGATCTCGGTGCCGATGAGGCCCGAGGCGCGGGCGACGCGGACGAACGCGTCCACGAAGTTCATCGCCACGCGCGGCTCGACGGTGGCGGTGCGGCAGCCGTTGAGGAACACGAGCGGGTGGGTCCGCGGCCAGTACACACCGCCGTCGGCGATGAGCTCGTACCCGATTCCCGGCGAGCCGGACTGCCCGACGACCACGGCGGGAAGACCGGCGCGGTCGCTGCCGTGGCAGTACAGGTAGACCAGGTGCGGGCCGAAGGCCCGGTCCCGCAGGCCGGCCAGCAGTGCGTCGCGGTCGTCGTAGCGGCGGTGGGTCGCGCCGAGCGACGCGACCCACTGTTCGTGAGCGCCGGCGAACTCGTCGGCCACGCCCACGATGACGTTCGGCCGGTCGGTCACGTCGAGGTACCGGCCGTCGGGGCCGTCGTCCGGGACCGCGTCGCCGGCGACGGCGTAGGTCAGCGACTGCGGCAGCGCGACCGCGTGCCGGAAGCCCCAGAACCCGCCGGGGCAGACGATGTTCGGATCGCGGTACGCCGGGCACTCACCGCGGAAGCACGCCGTGGCCGCCAGTCCGGCGCCCGACCCGGCCGCACCGATCGCGGCCAGCGCGTCCGGGCACACGCGCAGCCGCTCGCGGACCGTGTCCAGCGGGTAGTCGTAGAACAGCGCCACCGGAACGGTGAACGTGAGGCCGCTCTTGCCGGCCACCTCGACCACGCCCGGCCGGCGCATGAGCGACTGGAGCCCGCTGATCGGCGGGTCGACCTCCCGGGGCAGGGGCGGCTCGACCCGCTCGGCGAAGCGTCCGGCGGTGTGCGCCCAGAACCGGTACCCGGACAGCGCCATGGTGATCAGGTCGTCGTGGAACGTCGAGCCGGGCAGCCGCCCGTACCGGTACCGTGCCCCCTCCGTCCAGCCGCCGGCGTCGCCCCAGGCGACGTGGGACAGGGTGCGGCGGGCCCGGTCGATCTCGTCCTGCAGCTCGCCCCGGTCCAGCACGACGTCGGCCTTGAGCCGCTGCTCGCCGAAGAACCGGAAGGCGCTGGTGCCGTCGCCGTTGTCGTTGACGAGCACCGACAGGCGCAGGGGCTCGACGTCCGTCAGGGTGTCGTGGTCGAGCGCGCCTCCGGCGACGTAGTCCACGACGGTCCGCAGGGCCTCGGGCGCCGTGCCGCCGGCTCGCACGGTGACCTCGACGACCCGGGACTGCAGCAGGGTCCGGCGGCAGTACACGTTGCAGCGCAGCCGGAACCGGCCCTCGCGGGCGGGGGTGCGGAACGGGAAGCAGAGCCGGTCCGAGCCGGTGTAGCGGGCCGCGGGCTGCTCGGCGATCCGGATGCCGCCGGGGTGCACGGAGAGCACGCCGACGTCCGCGGCCGGGTCGAGGACCAGCTCGTCCGGGTACGCGAAGACCGCGACGTGCAGCTCCGTGCCGGGCCCGGCGTCCGGCGGCGGGACGAGCGCCCGGAACGAGGTGTCGATCGCGCCGCGCCGCGGCCTGGCCCCCGTCGCGAACCAGAACACGTAGTCGGTGCCGGGCTCGAGGCACCGATCCGGGGCCAGCGTCCTTCTCGGCCTCCCGTGCCCGGCGATGCCGGTGCTCACCAGCGGCCCGCTCGTCGCGTGCCGCCGGGAGAGCCGCCCGAGCACCCACCACACGACGGACGGCGGGTGGACCATCGCCAGCTCCAGGCCGGAGTGGGTCCACCACCGGGCGGACGACCAGCGCCGGATCTCATGGGATCGCCGTTGGCGCCACGCCTCCCGCAGCCCCCACGCCGCGGCCAGCAGGACCGCGCCGAGCGCGAACTGGCCCGCGTCGAGGAGCCAATGCAGCCAGCCGGGCATCAGAGGCCCGCGGCCGCGTTCTCGCCCGCGAGCATCGGGTGGGAGCCGTCGTCGGCGATCTCGTGCTCGTCCAGCGCGGGCCGGCGCCCGTCGAGGAAGTACGCGGCGGTGAACCCCTTCGCGCGCCACACCATGATGACCAGCAGCACGAAGTACACGAAGAACCCGGCCGCGAGGCCCAGCCCGTAGGCGGCGAAGAGCCGGGTCTTCTCGGGGAACAGGGCGAGGACGGCCCCGCCGCCGAGGGCGCCGACGATCGTGGCGACGTCGGCGAGCTGCACCGAGGCGCGGTACCGGTTCACGTAGTAGGTGAACCAGCCGATCACGGCGCCGAACGCGAACGCACCCCACTCGATGAACGTCACGGCAACTCCTCCTGGACGGCGGCCGCCCGGGCCCGGTGCCGGACGAGCCGGTGTGCGGTGCAGCCGAGCAGCGCGCCGAGCGCCGCCGGCCCGGCCGCGGCCGGACCGCCCGCGAGCGCGGCGATGCCCGCGGTGAGCACGAGCATCAGGACGCCGCCGGCGACGCGCCCGCGGTCGCGGCCGGCGAGCGCGCCGAGCAGGAACCAGCCCGGCACGGTGCCGTACGCGATCACGCCGCAGATCAGCACGCCGCCTCCGCTCGGGGATGGCGGGACCCGGCCCGCATACGCATCGTAGGCAGGCGATATCGCGGAGTGGATCGCCCGCCCGTGCACCGCCCGCGGCGATCCGGCGACCGTCGTCGACCCGAACGGCTACGGGGTGCGCGGGAACAGGATCGGCAGCACCCCGTGCCGGTCGGCCAGCGCGATCTCGCCCGGGCGCAGCTCGTCGGCCAGGGCCGCGTCCGGGTGCCCGAAGCGCCGCGCGACCACGCCCGAGTACCCCTGGCCGGTCAGCAGGATCGCGTCCACGCGCGACCAGAACTCCGTGCCCTCCGGCGGGGCCGCGCTCACGTGCACGACCGTGCACCACGGGTGCTCGCCGACCCACATCGGCGGCGGGCTGGGGTGGTCGACGACGAGGACCTGCGGGCCCGGGTACGTCGCCGGGGCGCTGCCCGGGGCCGGGGGCCAGTTCGACGGGCCGTCCAGCCACGTCAGGCCCGGGCCGGTGATGAGCGTGCGCAGCGTGGCCCAGTAGCGGTCGTCGGCGGTGAGCACGGCGACGTGGCAGCCGACGCCGACCAGGCGGTAGACCAGCGCCGCGGCGAGCGCGGGGTGGCCGAGCACGCCGAGGCGGACCGGGTGCGGCTGGATCGCGGCGACGGCGGCGGGGCGGCCGGCGCGGTCGGTGCCCAGGTACAGCCCGCCGATCGGGATGTCGAGGGCCAGGCCGACGTGGCCGGGGGAGTCCCAGCGTACGGACGGCAGCATCGTCAGGTCGGCGTCGCCGGGCGCGGCCGGGCGCGGGGCCGGGGCGGCCGCGCGGGGGCGGGTGTCGCGGCGGCTCATCGCGACGTCCAGCCGATGGCGCCGGTCAGCGGGCGCGGGCCGCCGCCGAGGGGGAGGGTGGCCAGCACGCCGGCGGCCTGGGCGCCGGGCAGCGGGGTGGCCAGGCCGGCGTCGAGGAGGCGCTGCCGGGCCTGGCGCGCGTCGGCCGGGTCGGCGCCGACCACGCGCAGCGCGGCGCGGGTGCGGGCGGCCGGGCCGTCCAGCTCGACGGCGAGCGACAGCACGGCCCGGTTCGCGGGGCCGCGCGCGACGGCGTCGAGCAGCGCGAGCCAGCCGGCCGGGGACGCGACCGCCGCGCCCAGGCAGTGGTGGTGGCCGCCGCCGGTGACCCACGCGTCGCGCCGGACGGCGCCGTCGGGGGCGGGGTCCCCGACACCGCGCAGCGTTCGGGCCAAAGACGGAGCATCCATCGGTACCGTCGACACGCCCTGACCCAGCAGACGCACCCGGAGCCGGGCCAGCGCCGCGGCGACCGCCAGCCGCGCGCCGTCCGCGCCGCCCTCGCCCCGCCGCCGGGCCGCCTCGGGCGCCCAGATCGGCTCGTAGCGCACCGACACCCAGGCGCGGCGCATGAGCGGGATGCCGGCCCCCGGCCACGGGTCGCGGGCCTGCGGCACGGAGCCGTTGCCGTTGGTGCGGGCGACCCCGAGCTGCTCGATCAGCACCTGTACGCCGGCCAGCGGTACGTCGTCGTCGGCGGCGAACGCGGCGAGGCGGCCCAGGTCCACCCGCACCGGCGTGCGCGTGTCCAGCTCGAGCGCGGCCGCGAAGCCCTGCCCGTCCCACGCGACGCCGAGCGGGTGCCCGTTGCGGTCGGTGCATTCGGCCACCTCCAGCCGCGGCGCGATCCGGGCCGCCGCCCCCAGCTCGGCCGGGCCGCCCAGCACGGGCGCCGCCGCGACGGGCGGGGGAGCCGTCAGGCCGGCCACGGGCGGCGCGGCCGCGGGCGGCGCGGCCGCGGGCCGGGCGGCCGCGAGCACGCTCGCCGCCGCGTCCCGGCGCACGCGCGCGGCCAGCAGGTCGGTCAGCCAGCGCCGGTCCCGGCGGGCCAGCGTGACCGCCAGCACCAGGACCGCGACGCCGACGAGGGTCCAGCCGCCGACGCCCAGCAGGGCCCCGCCCGCGACCGCGGCCCCGACGGCCGCCTCGAGCGCGAGCAGACGCCCCCGGCCGATGCGCAGCCGCCCGCCGCTGCGACGGGGCCGCGCTCCCGCCTCGTACGCCTGTACCGCCACTTCCGCCGCCCCGTTCCGGTCAGTGGTATCGATCCGTTGCCCGTATCATGGTGCCGCAGGACGCACCTGGACAACTCGACGGTGAGGATGCAGCGACGCGATGGCGACCACCCGGGACCACGTCGCCGCCTACGACTACGAGAGCCGCCGGCGGGTGACGAGCCTGGTCCTGGGCTCCGACGAGGCCGGCCAGGACCCGCACCGCCGCCTGAACCGCACGATGGTCGGCAGCACGGTCATCGCCGTGCTCGTCATGGCCGGCTTCGGCGTCGCCGGACTGCTCGGCGGCGGCAGCGGCCCCTCGCTGCCGGACTCGGGCGCGGTCCTGGTCAAGGGCAGCGGCGACCGGTACGTGCTGGTCGACGGCGTGCTCCACCCGGCGCTCAACCTCAGCTCGGCGCTGCTCGTCGGCGGCGGCCGGCCCACCGAGGTCCGCTCCTCGGCCCTCGACGGCAAGCGCCGCGGCCTGCCGGTCGGCATCCCCGGCGCGCCCGACGGCATCCCGCAGCGCCTGGCCGCCGGCCCGTGGACGGTGTGCATGCTCCCGTCGGGCTCCCAGGTGGTGCGGCCCGAGGTCGAGGTGCTCGTCGGCCTGCCCGCCCCGGCGCCGGGGGCGCTCGGCGCCGAGTCCGCGGTCGTGGCCGAGGACGGCGGGACGACCTGGCTCGTCACGCTCGGCCGGCGGTACCGGCTGACCGGCAACACCCGCGCGCTGCTCGGCCTGCAGGACGCCCGCCCGATCGCCGTGCCGCCACGCGTGCTCGACACGCTGCCCGAGGGCCCGGAGATCGCGGTGCCGGCCGTGCAGCACGGCGGTGCCCCGCGGACGACGCTGCCGGTCCAGGCCAACGTCGGCGACGTGCTCCAGACCCAGGGCACCGGCCAGGGCCCGGGCTACTTCCTCGTGCAGTCCGACGGGCTCAGCTCCGTCTCGCCGCTGACCGCCACGCTGCTGCTGGCCGGCGACAGCAAGCTGGTGAAGGCCGACCGCGGGGCCGTCAACGCCGCGACCTCCAAGCAGGCCGTGCCGGGGAGGTCCGGCTGGCCCAAGGAGGTACCGAAGGCGGTCGACCCCGTCCGCGGGCAGCCGCTGTGCATCTCCACCACGCCCGGCACGCCGCCCGGCGACGCGCCCTGGGCCGTGTCGGTGAGCCTGCCGCCGGAGATGCCGGCGCCGTCGTCGGCCCCGCCGATCGCCACCAAGGCCGGCCCCGACACCGACCTGGCCACGTCGGTCGCGATCGTCCCGGGCACCGGCGCGCTGGTGCTGGCGACGACGACGGCCGGCCAGGACGGCGGCTACAACCTCGTGACCGAGTCGGGCCAGCGCTTCCCGATCGTCTCCGCCGACGCGGTGGCCCGCCTGCAGCTCAACCCGGCGTCGGCGGTCCGCCTGCCGCTGCCGTTCGTGGCGCTGCTGCCCTCCGGCCCGACGCTCGACCCGACGGCGGCGGCGCAGGAGTACCAGGGGACGCACCCGTGACGCTGGAGGCCGACGGCTTCGTCGTCCTGCCCGCGCTGCTCGCCGGCGAGCGGCTGGCCGCGGCCGTCCGGCACGCCGACGACCTGCTGCACGGCGTCGGGTGGAGCGGCAACGACTTCGACGGGCGGAAGACCCGGCGCGTGTACTCCCTGCTGAGGAGCGTCGGCGCCTTCGAGGCCCCGCTGACCCACCCGGCGGTGCACGCGCTCGTCGCGGAGCGCCTGGGCCCGGTGTACCAGTTCGGCATGCTGTTCCTCACCGCGGTCGACCCGGGCCAGGGCGCCCAGTCGCTGCATTTCGACGCGGGCGTTTACCCGCTGCCCCGCGACGTCGAGGCGGAGACGAACGTCATCTGGGCCCTCGACGACTTCACCGCGGACAACGGCGCGACGACTGTCGCGCCGGGCAGCCACCTCTGGCCGGCCGGGCGGCGCCCCGAGCCGCACGAGCTGGTCCCGGTCGTGATGCCCGCCGGCAGCGCCGTTGTGTACAGCGGTCGGCTGTGGCACGCCGCCGGCGAGAACCGCGGCCCGGCGACCCGCCGCGCCCTGATCTGCGAGCACGTCCTGCCGTGGCTGCGGCCCGCCGACAACCACACCCTGGCCACCGGGCCCGAACGGCTGCGGAGTCTCACGCCGCAGCTGCGCCGCCTGGCCGGGGTGGCGCCGGCGAGCGAGTACCTCGGCCTGGTCGGCGGCCGGGACCCCGAGCAATGGCTGGAGGCGGCCCGATGAGCGAAGAACCGAGCCTGTGGGCGGCGGCGGACCTGCTCACGCCGATGGCGATCCGGGTCGCGGCGACGCTGCGGCTCGCCGACCACATCGCCGCCGGCCGGACCACCGCCGACGCCCTCGCCGACCGCGTCGGCGCCGACCCGGAAGCGCTCGCGCGGCTGCTCGGGCACCTGGCGACGGCCGGCGTGGTGACGCGGGCCGAGACCGGCTACGCGCTCACGGGCCTCGGCGAGCAGCTGCGCGACGACCACCCCGGCGGCCAGCGGCCGTGGCTCGACCTCGAGGGCTCCGTCGGCCGCGCCGACCTGTGCTTCACCGACCTGCTGCACACCGTGCGCACCGGCGAGCCGGTCTTCCCGCGCCGCTTCGGCCGGCCGTTCTGGGAGGACCTGGTCGCCGACCCGGCAAGGCAGGCCCAGTTCGACGGCCTGATGCGGTCACGGCTGACCACCGCCGGCCCCGACGTCGCCGCCGCCTACCCGTGGGCCGCCCTCGGCCACGTCGTCGACGTGGGCGGCGGCGACGGCAGCCTGCTCATCGCGATCCTGGCCGCGCATCCGGGCCTGCGCGGCACCGTCGTCGACCTCCCGGGCGCCGTGGACCGCGCGGAGCGGGCGATCGCCGCGGCGGGCCTGGCCGACCGGGCCGGCGTCGCCGCGGGCAGCTTCTTCGACGAGCTGCCGCCGGGCGCGGGCGGCTATGTCCTGTCGGGTGTACTGCACGACTGGCCGGACGAGGACGCCGAGCGCATCCTGCAACGCTGCGCCGACGCGGCCGGCGACACCGGCACCGTCCTCGTCTGCGACCACATCGGCGACACCTTCGACACCGAGGGCGACCTGCGCATGCTGTGCTACTTCAACGGCCGCGAGCGCACCCTGGAGCACCTGCGCACCGTGGCCGCCCGGGCCGGCCTCGCCACCGTCGACGTCACCCCGGCCGGCTCGCGCTCCCTCGTGGCCCTGCGCCGCGCGGCGGGCACCGTTCGCCCTTCCCGGCCGGGCGTGGGGTCCGAGGCCGGTCGGTGATCGTCAGTGCAGCAGCCGTTGCGCCCAGTAGACCTGGCCGTCGGGACCGACGCTGATCAGGGCGATCAGCAGGTCCTCCACCGCCTTGGGCGCGGCGGGCACGAGCAGCTCGGGCGGGGTTCCCGGGCGCGCCGGATGGAGCACGGTCTGGAACGTCACCGGTGACGCGTCGACCGACCACACGCAGACGGCGCCGGCCGAACTCCACAACGACCCGTTGACCTCCCGCACGCCGACGCCGCGCAGCCACGGGTAACGCCTGCCGGCGATCTCGAGCGATCCGTCCCACCCGGCATTGACACTGCCGGGCCGGGCCGAGGTGACCGCGATGAAGCTTGGCGCGAGATGACTGCGCTTGTCCAGCAGCACGATCCGCAAGGAGCCGCCCGGCTGCGGGTGCGGTGGCCGGGTCCAGGCGACGCGCCCGAGGAAGATCTGGTCGCCGGCTCCCGCCACGATCGCGCTGACCGGTTCGAGCGCGGCGTCCGCCGTCGCCTGATCGACGAGCTGCAGCGTCGCTCGAGCGCTCAGCACCTCGGGCCCGTACGGCGGCCGGTTGTGCCACCACCGCCAGCCGGCCACGCCGGCAGTTCCGGCGACGAGGATCGCCACGCTCAGCATCAGACCCGCCCGTCGGTGCACACCGCAGTAGAGCACAGCACCGCCTGGCCCGCGTGCCGTTGCATCACTACAGCTGCGAGGCGCCGCCGTCGACGGTCAGCTCGGCGCCCGTGGTCGCCACAGGGCGTGACGACCTTCGGGCCGGCCGTCGCGCGAGACCCGCGGCAAATGAGTATGCGTTGCTACAGCGACGACTGCGGTCCGGCCGCGGCCCGGGAATCCGGCACCCCCGCGTAGTCAGGCAGCTCGACGCCGTTGATCGCGCGCTCGACCAGCTCGGTGAGCGCCTCCATGTCAGGCTCCGGGATCGGTTCGGCGCCCGGCCCCGGGGCGTCGAGGCTCTGCACATGCATCCGGCCGATCTCCTGGTTCGCCTCGACGAACGAGCGCATCCGCCCCTCGAACGCGGCGAACCCTGCCTCCGGGTCCCAACCGGCCGTGGCCAGCTCTCCGGCCAGCAGGTAGGCGCCGACCAGGGCCAGCCCGGTGCCCTGCCCGGACATCGGCGACGAGCTGAACGCCGCGTCTCCGAACAATCCCACCCGACCGCTGCACCAGCGGTCCATGACGACCTGGCCGACCTGGTCGAGGTAGAAGTCCGGGCTATCGTCCAGGTGCGCGAGGAGCCGCGGAGTCAACCAGCCGAAGCCTGCCATCCGCTCCCGCAGCAGCCGCTTCTGCGCCGCGACGTCGCGGTAGTCGACGTCGAACGTGGCCGCGGGGAAGGAGAACATGGCCATCGCCCGGGTGGCGTCCTGAATGGGCCGCAGCAGTGCGGAGCGTCCGGACTCCTTGTGCTGGCACTCGAGCAACCAGCGGTCCAACCCGAACTCGTTCGGCACACTGTAGAAGGCCAGCACGAGCCCCAGGTGGCGGACGAACCGCTCGTGCGGCCCGAAGACCATCGCCCGCAGCGCCGAGTGCAGCCCGTCCGCCCCGACCACCAGGTCGAAGCGCCGCCGGTCGCCGCCCGCGAAGGCCACGTCGACCCCGTCCGCGTCCTGGGTGAGTTCGGCGATCCGGTCGCCGAAGACGTACTCGACACCGTCTCGGGTGTCGTCGTAGAGCACTCGGGACAGATCCCCGCGCAGGATCTCGATGTCCGCTATGTATCCGTCGCCGCCGTGATCGTCGGCCCGGAAGGTCTCCAGCACAGTCCCGTCCACGTCCACCGTGTAGGCGCCTGCGGTTTCGGTGCGGGCCGCACGCACCGCCGCGTCCAGCCCCATCCGCCCGATGACGTCCTTGGTCACCCCGCGCGCGTCCACCGCCTGCCCACCGGGACGCAACTCGGGGGCCCGCTCCACCACGGTCACCTCGGCCCCCCGCCGATGCAGCCAGTGAGCCAGCGCGGGCCCTGCGATACTCGCCCCCGTCACCAACACCCTGATGCTGCTCACAGCGCCCCCGCTCACCTGCCTGGCTCACCTGTCCGGATCATACCGGCGCTCACGGTGCCGGCCGGCCGGTGACTACTCATCGGCGGTGCCCGGATCGGCGGGAACGTCCGTGTGGGGCAAACTGGGAGGTGTGGATGATCAGGGGCGGGCGACGTTTGTGCTGCACGAGCATCACCAGCCGCGGCACCACTTCGACCTGCGTCTGGAGGAGGACGGCGTTCTGCGGTCGTGGGCGGTGCCTCGCGGCCTGCCGGAGGACCCGAAGCACAACCGGCTGGCGGTCGCGGTGCCGGATCACGATCTCGAGCACCTGACCTACACCGACGCCGGCAAAGAGATCGCCGATATCGGCTGGTGGCAAGAGGTGGATCGCAACGACAGGCGCATCGTCTTCACGCTGCACGGCCGGGGCGCCCCGCGAACGTACGCACTGATCAGGACCGGCTCGGACTGGCTGTTGCATCTCATGAAGGACTAGAGATCGGTCCGAAGTGAGTGGTTCGCCGGCCGGCTTGCCCATCCCCTACCCTTTGCGGGGTGATCGGCATCGGGGAATCTTTGCCGCCGGCGTCGCCTGCTGTGACTCGGCAGCGGCGCCGCTGGCTGACCGTGCTGTTGTGGATGCTCATCGCGCCGTTCGCGGCGTGGGCGGCGGGGCGGGTGTTCGGTCTGGAGAGCGGCTACCCGACGGTTCAGCTGATCGCCTTCACCCCGTACGCCGCGGTGATCTCGTTGGTGCCGCTGGCGCTCGCGGTACTGACGAAGCGGATTTGGGCGGCGGTCGCGGCGGCGGGGGTGGCGGTCGCGTTCGCCGTGTGTGTCCTGCCGCGCTGGATCGCCGACACCGGCGGCGGGGTTCCGGCCGGGCCGACGCTGCGGGTGATGACCGTCAACATGCTCTACGGCCAGGCGGACCCCGACCAGATCGTGCGTCTCGTCCGTGACGGCGATGTCGATCTGCTCGCCGTCCAGGAATACACCGAAGCCGGGCGGGCCGCACTGCGCGCGGCCGGGCTGGAGGAGGCACTGCCCGACGCGGTCGCCTACCCGCGGGCCGACGCGGGCGGGTCGGCCGTCTACAGCCGCTTCCCGCTCGCGGCCAAAGGATATCGGCACCTCGCCGGCGGCTTCATGCAGGCGCACGCCAGCGTGCAGGTCCCGGGCGCCGCGGAGGTGTACGTCGAGTCGGCGCACCCGTGCGCTCCGATGGGCCGCGCGTCGGACGCCTGCTGGCTGGCCGATCTCGCGGAGCAGCCGGCGGCGACGCCAGGCGGGCCGGTCAACGTGCTCATGGGCGATTTCAACTCGACCCTCGACCACAAGGCGTTCCGGCGGGTGGTGGCGAAGGGGTACGACGACGCCGCTGACATCGCCGGTGCCGGGCTCTCCACGTCGTGGCCCTACGACGACCGGTGGTACTTCCCGAGCGTGACGCTCGACCACGTCCTCGCCGACAAGCGCGTCGCGGTACGAAAGGTCGTGGTCCATCGCGTCGCGGGCAGCGACCACCGGGCCGTGTACGCCGAACTGGTGCTCCCGAAAGCCGGCGGCTGACCCGTCGGCAAGATTCCTGGCGGTCGGCACCCGGTAGCATCCGGCGATGGGTTTCAGCCTCGACGTCGGCCTGTTCCTGTGCACCGATCCCGACGGTGAGGAGCACTGGCCGCTCGCCGCCCGCGAGGCCTACCTCGACACGCTGAACGAGGCCCTGCGGGGTCTCGGCCTGGCCGAGCACCGGGAGCCCCGCGCACTCGACGAGATCGACCCGGGCACCGATCCGTGCCCGCTGGGCGAGTCGATGGGTCCGTACTCGTCCCACGCCCGCCGGGCGGACCGGCTCGACTGGCTGGCCCGGCACGTCGCGGTGGTGGGTTCGGCACCGGCGGCCGAGCCGCCGTACGAGCCCGGGACGTACCAGGCGTACGACGCCTTGCCGGACCGCGGGGCGGCCTTCGACCACCTGCTGGCCGCCTGCCAGCAGGAGGTCGTCGTGCTCCCGCGCCGGCTGGAACGGGTGCTGTGCGCCGACTCGCCGGCCGGGGTCCTGTGCTTCGTCTCGGCGCACCGGTTGCGCGCCGAGGCGGCGGCGCTGGCGTTCGTGCTGCGGTACCCGGACCCGTCGGAGCCGGCCTCGCCCGTGGTGGACCCGGTCACCGGCGACCCGATCGGGGATCGGTCGTTCGCCGGCCTGGACACCCGCGTGGCGGAGGACGCCGAGTCCTGGCAGCGGTGGGCCGACGAGTCCGTACTCTGCCACCGGCTGCTGCGGTGCGCGGCCGACATCCTGCGCACCGGCGCACTGGGCCACACCAGCTGAACGGAGAACTGCCGCATGCCGACGTACCCCGAGCCCGCTGTTCTGTATCCGGAGGTTGCCGCCACCGGCAGCCTCGCCGCGGCGCTGCGGGCCGTGGCCGCCGCGCACGGGCTGGCCGTTCCGGTGCCGGTCGCGGAGTCCGGGTCGCTGTACTCGGCGGTCGTGCCGGCCGCCGTCGCGCACCGCGAGGAGCTGCAGGTGTCCGCCAGCCGTGTCGAGCGGCTCTGGCGCGTCACCGGCCACGAGCGGGCTCAAGGCTTCACCGTGATCGAAGGGCAGACGCCGGATCTGGTGCAGGTCGCCCGGGCCGCGCAGGGGTGGCACGACGGGACGGCGCTCGCCGGGATCGTCGCGGCGGCGGCGTTCATGGAGCTGACCGGGCGGTCGGAGCGGCCCGGCAGCGAACCGGCTCAGATGGCCGAGGCGGAGTGGGAGCAGCTGCGCCGGGAAGCGGCGGAACTGGCGCTGAAGTGGACCTGGCCCGAGTACGAGGCGCTGGTCGAGGCCGCGTACGCCGAGCCCCGGCTGCGGCGGCTCTACCCGTTCACGACCCACGTGGCCCTGCGGTTCTCGACCCGGACCCGTCCCGCGCTGGACATCGTCCCCGTGTGCCTGCACGCCGGGCGGGGTCCGAACTTCTCGGTCACCCGGGGGTTCGCGGCCGACGGGGACGGCCCGCTCGCCACGGCCGCCACCGCCGAGGAGGCCGTGGCCCTGGCGGTGCGCCACCTGCCGCCCGGCATCGGCCCCGTGACCTCCGGCGACCCGGACGCGCTGCACCGGCAACAGCAGTCGTAAATGCGGCAGCAACGGCGGTGAGCGGCGAACTGCGACTACAACGGCGATATGGACCTCATCGCCAGCGCCGACGTCGCCGCCGACAACATCCTCGACTACTCGGTCACGCCCGCCGCGCAGTCGTACGTGATCGGCGAGCACATCGTGCGCATTCCCCGCTGCCGCGTGCTCGCCGTCGCCTGCCTGTCCGACGTGCAGCCGCCGGAGTACCCGTTCCCCCAGGTACCGTCGGCGCCCTGGCACTACTCGGTCGCCGCGCACTCCTTCGTCGGGTTCCGCCACGGCGGCACGGGCGTGTGGGAGTACCCGGCCGCGTCGCGGGCCGAGCACGACGACTGCAAGGCCGTGAGTTTCCGGGTGTACGTCGGGCAGGGCTGGGCCGCGGTCAACGGGCTCGTCTTCCAGACGGGTCTGGTGCCGCCGCAGTACGGCAAGGTGACGCTCGAGGACTACCGGCTCGTCTTCGACGCGATCACCGGCGCGATCCACTTCACCCTCACCGTGTCCCGCACCGGGGAGGCCGACGAGCCGGACCTCGACCCCGACGAGTACGCGCTGGCCGCCGCCCGCGAGGCGGCGCCCGAGGGCGTGCAGCTGCGGGTCCGCCCGCTGGACCGGCCGCTGCCGGCCGGCCGGCACTTCCGGGTCGACGCCGCCTCCGGGGCCGTCGTGGAGGTGGCCCAGCGCGAGCCGAAGAGCCGCTGAGGCTGTACCGAGGCGCCGCGAACCCGTTCAGTCGATGTCCGGGTCCAGGAGGGCGGCGGTCGTGGACGTCAGGTCGACGGTTCCAGGTCCGCGAGGAGGTACGCGACATCGAGGCCGGTACGGAGGTACTCCACGAACGTCTCGTTGTTCAACGCCCGCGGCGACCGGCGGCGGCGAATCAAGCCGATGGCGTCGTCGGGCCGGTGGCCGAGCAACACCAGCGCGTGGCCGATGACCAGGCCGGAGCGGTTGTACCCGCGATGGCAGCGCACGAGCACGCGCAGGCCGGCGTGAACGGCAGACGCGGTCAGCTCGGCCACGCGGCCGACGGCCTGTATCTCGTCTGCGCGCAAGGGCTGGTCGGGAACGTCGACGCAGTGATGCTCCACGCCGGCCGGCGGCCCATGCCCGTGCCGTTCGTGGAGGCTTACCACCACGTCGAACTCGTCGCCGACGACGACCGGCAACACGGCACCGCCGACACCGGCGTAGTGGTGGCCACCCATCCGGAGCCGCGTGACGATCTCGTTCCAAGGGTCGCCCGCGAACGGCTCCCCGCGGTCCCTGGCTCGGGTCTTCAACACTTCCTCCGCTCGGCGATAGTCATACTACGCCGGGCCGAGCGGCTACCATTTTCCAGTGATCCGCGCGGTGGTCTTCGACGTTGGCGAATGTCTGGTGGACGAGACTTCGACCTGACGGTGGCGCGGGCGGAGCGAGCGGCAGGCGGCAAGCCGCCACCGACACCCGTCGACGCGGCGGCCGACCCCGTCCCGGCGCGCCCGTTCGATGCCAGGACGCGCCGGCGTAGATCTTGAGGGGGTGTGGGTGGAGCGAAGCTCCCCCACTGCGAGCGCCAGCGAGCCAGGAATTCAGCTGGGGTTTGGGTGGAGCGGAGCTCCCCCAACGCGAGCGCAGCGAGCTATGAGGCCGCCAGGCGGTGCAGCAGCAGGCGTTGCTGGCGGGCGTACGCGCGCTGGCCCAGCTGCCGCAGCTGTTCCCGGCTCCGGGCGCCCCGCAGGTAGTGGTCCAGCGGCTCGACCGTGTCGCCCAGGGGCTCCTCCACCGCCGGGACCACCGCGTGCGCCGCCAGGCGGTACGCGCCCGCCCGGCCCGGGACCGCCTCGATCGGCAGGCCCGCGGCCGTCAGCAGGTCGATGTCGAGGTAGATGGTGCGTACGTCCACGCCGAAGCGGCAGGACAGGGCCGCGGCCGAGACCCACGGGCGGGAGCGCAGCTGGAGCAGGATGCCCACGTGCCGCGCGTGGCGCGCGCTCACGATGCCACCAGCAGGGCCTGCAGGGCGCTCGCCTGGGTGCGCCAGTCCGGCGGGGACGGCGGGCTCGCCCAGCGGCTGCCGATGCGGTTCATCGGGTCGCGGGTCGGCCACAGGGAGTTGGCCTGGGTGTCGGCGAAGGATTGGAACTGGCCGGCTTCGGCGAGGTACCGCATGAACACGCCCTTGAATTGTTTCTGGTTGTCGTCGCAGGACTGGCCGGGGTCGCAGGACTCGGCCAGGACCCCGTTGCGCACTAGGGAGGAGCCGACGGCGGCGCTGCCGAGCCGGCGGGCCGCGTCTTGGTAACTGACGGTGCCGGTCGCGCGGTACAGCTCCATCGCGGCGCCGATCGCCAGGCCCTGGTTGTACGTCCACACCGTCTGGCCGTTGTTGTGGCAGTCGGTCGTCAGGCCGTCGTTGACCAGGTTCGCGGCGTTGACGAGGCCGCTGTTCTGGAACCAGTTCCAGCCGGTGACGGCCTTGTTGAGCCACGCCGTGTCGCCGGCGATGCGGTTGTGCAGCGCGGCGGTCAGGCGCAGGTACAGCCCGATCGTCACGGCGTTCTTGTAGGTCCGCTCGCGGTCCCACCAGACCCCGCCGCCGCACGTCGAGGTGTCCCAGAAGCCGGACACGTAGTTGGCGATCGTCACGGCCTCGTTCAGGTACGTGACGTCGTGGTTCAGGTCGTAGGCGTCGATCCAGGTCAGGCCCCACCAGGCGGTGTCGTCGACGGACCGGCTGATGAAGTGGCCCTCGACCGGGTCGGAGGAGCGGGCGCCGGCCGGGAAGGCGACCCGGTTGACGTCGAAGGTGCGCTTGACCGCCCAGGCGTAGGTTTGGTCGCCGGTGCGGCGGATGTACTGGATGACCGTGCTGAGCGCGACCGCCGAGTTCCACCAGCTGGACGGGTACCAGGCGGGGTAGGGGTCGTAGGAGTACATGAGCGCGTCGGCCGCGGCCCGCATGCGAGCCGAGGACGGGCGGGCCCACGCGGTGCACGCGCCGTTCTGGCTCTCGACCGCCCGGCCGCAGGCGCGCACCGCCCCGCCGTACAGCAGCGACGTGGGGTCGGTGACGTTGAAGCGGTTCGTGCGGCCGCTGGTGGTACGACCCAGGGACGATCCACCCGGCCAGCTCGCGCCGGCGTCGAAGGAGCGGTCCAGCCACACCTCGTCGCCGGCCCGGTTGTTCGTGATCGTGCCCCAGGCCAGGCCGCCCGCGTCGACGTGCAGGGCGATCGTGCGGCCGCTGAGGGTCACCGCGCGCACCGGGTCGGCGTCCGTGCCGCCGGTCGCGTTGTCGCAGGTCGCGGCGCAGACCGACGCGTGCACCCAGCCCGTGCAGGCCACGGCGTGGGCGTCGCCGCAGGCGCGGACCATGCCGTGGCGGTGGTGCGAGGGGTCGGCGAGGTTGTACATCAGGGTGCGCGTGCCGGTCCAGGTGGCCGGGATGGCCGCCTTGCCCAGCAGCCCGTCCCAGGTGGCGCCGCCGTCGAAGGAGCGGTCCAGCCAGACCGACTCGCCCTCGGTGCCGGCGTCGATCGAGCCCCAGGCCATGCCGTCGAGGTCGGACAGGTGCAGCACGATCCGGCGGTTGTTGATGAGCAGCGTGCCGACCGGGAACGTCTCCTGGCGGGCCAGGGACGGGTCGCGGGTGTCGCAGTACTGCGCGCAGACGGCGGTCGCCGCCTGGGCGGTTGCGGGCGCGACGGCGAGGCCGGCGACGAGCAGCAGCAGGACGGCGAGCGTTCGTTGGATGGCGGCCACGATAAACTTCCTTTACAGAAAGCGCTCTCACAACGTTGTACGTCGGTGCTCAGCCCTCGGTCAACAGGCAAACTTCCTGCCAGATACGGGTTACGCGATGGCGCGGACGTCGGCGTCGGTCAATGCCCTGGTCCAGACCCTCACCTGGTCGATGCGGCCGGGGAAGTGGTCGGCGTCGCCGCCGTTCCACTTGCCCCGGCCGATCGTGAACGCCCCGCCCGCGGCCCACGCGGCGCCCATGGCGGCATCCGCCACGAGAGAACCGTCCACGTAGAGCCGCAGCCGGCCGATGGACGCATCGCGCACCCCCACGAGGTGCGTCCACCCGCCGGTTCGCGGCGGGAACGGCGACACCGCCCGGGTCGCCGCGGCGTTCGCGGTGTCGGCGGCGAGCATCGCGAACGCCCATGCGTTGTCCGCCGCCGAGTACTGCAGATAGAACCCGCTCGCCTGCACGCCGTCCTGCGCCGCCACCGTGGCGAAGTTCGACGTCGCCGCGAGCTGGACCCACGCCGAGACGGAGAAGCTCGCCGCGGTGTCCACCAGCCGGGCCGCGGTCGCGAAGCCGGTGCTGCCGTTGAGCTCCAGCCCCGTGCCGCTGTAGCCGCCGCCGAGCGCCGCGCCGCCGCTGAGGGTCAGGGACGCGTCGGCGGAGTCGAAGGGGTACGCCGCGACCTGGCTCGTGGCCAGGCCCGCGGCGGCGGCGATCGTGGCGGCCGGCAGCGCGTGGTCGTAGGTGCGCACGTCCTCGACGGTGCCGGCGAACGTGTCGGCCGCGGCCCCGTTCCACCTGCCCCGGCCGATGACGAGGGCGCCGCTGGCGGGCCAGCCCGAGGTGTACCCGACCTGCCCCTGCAGCACCCCGTTGACGTACAGGCGCAGCTGGCCCGCCTCGGCGTCGTACACCCCGGCCAGGTACACCGCGGTGTTCAGGGCCGGCGCGGCCGAGGACAGCGCCCGGGTCGAGCCGGTGTTGTCGGCGTCGGCGGCCGTCATCGCGAACGCCCACCGGGCATCGCTGCCGGAGTACTGCAGGTAGAACCCGCTGACCCGGGCGCCGTCCTGGCTGACCGCGGTACGGAACCCGGAGAGGTCGGAAGGGTTGACCCGGGCCATGACCGTGAACGAGCTGTCGGTGCGCACCACCGGGAGCTCGGACGCGGCCGGCGTGCCCAGCGGCCACGACCCGGTCAGGCCGTTCGGCGTGTGGCGCAACGTCAGCAGGGCGAAGGCCCCGCCCACGACCGGCCGCGCGGCGAAGCCCGACTGGTTGCCGCTGTCGGTGTCGTACCAGTCCGTGAACGGCACGCGCGCCGGCGTGGTGTTCGCGAAGGTGTACGCCTTGCCGATGAGCATGTCCCGGGCTGCGCTCTGCCCGGTGAGGAACGCCGCGGTCCACAGCTCCCAGTCGACCTTCGTGTACGTGTGCCGCGGGTCGAGCGGCACCCCGTAGGCGTGCTGGTTCTGCAGGTACCAGGCCGCCTCCTCGGCCGCGACGGCCGGCGGCACGAGGTTGGTGCCCGCGACCCGGTCGGCGAAGCCGTTGTACTTCAGGCTCCACGTCGAGTCCGCGCCGTCGTACGTCAGCTTCAGGTGGCTGTGCGCGCCGTTCTGCGCCATGGCCGCCCACTGCGCGATGTACTGCCGCGCCGTCGCCGCGTAGGTCGAGGCCTGGCCGGCCCGGCGCGCGATGTCGGCCATCGCCCCGATGCCCACGATCCCCTTGAGGGCCAGGTTCACGCTGTGCGCGATGAACCCGGTGAAGTCGTCGGTCTGGTTCTGGTTGCCCGGGTCCGGCAGGTTCGCCACGAGGTAGTCGGCCCAGCTCTTGAGCTTCGCGTAGTGCGCCGTGGCGTACGCGCTCGCCCTGGCCGCCGGCAGGCGCGAGAGCAGCGCCGCGACCATCACGAGCATGTTGGCCGACTCCTCGACCGGCATGTCCTCCTCGTCCTGGCCGATGCGTCCGAAGGCGTTGGGGTACACGCCGAGGTCGTGCGGGGCGAACGGCTTGTCGAAGCCCTGCACCTCGGTGTAGTCGAACAGCGGGGCGAGCAGCAGCTCCAGCCAGCGCGGGCTGAGCTGCAGGAAGGCCGGGAACGCCGGGTAGATGACGTCGACCGTGCTGAAGTCGCCGTTGGAGGAGATCTCCTTGAGCATCACCCAGGGCGCGCCGCCGCGGCTGACCAGCTCGGTACCGCCGAAGGCCTGGCGCACCACCAGGGCGCAGAGGGCGGCGTACTGGTCGTTCGCCGCCGCCCGCGCCCAGGCGTTGATCTGGGCGTCGAGGGCGGCGCCGACGGCCCGGGCGGTGTCGCGGTCGGCCCGGAACCAGGCGAGCATGTCCGGCCAGGCGGCCCACTGGGTGCGCCAGTACGGGTCGAGCTGAGCGCCGAGGTAGGACACCGCGGGCGTGCGCACGTGGCCGATGACGAAGACGACGGGGCCGCTGCCGGCCGGGCCGACGGCGCCGAGGGCCCGGTTGAACGCGAACACCGGCCAGCTCGCGTTTATCGCGCGGGGCTGGTTGGCGTCGGCGGTGTTCGGCAGCGCGCCGGTGCCGGCGGCCGCGGCCCGCACGGTGGCGTCCGCCCCGGTCTGCCAGGTCAGCCCGGCCACGTCGTCGGTGCTGAAGACGACCGTGCCCCACGACGCCTGGTCGTTGGTCTCGGCGAGCACGGACGGCGCGGCGGGCTGGAAGGTGTGCACGCGCTGGGAGCCGGCGGTCTGCGTGGCCCACGTGATCTGCTTCGCGCGGTCGCCGTGCGCCCACTCGCCGGAGACGTCGACGTAGAGGCTGACCTGGTGCGTGCCCGCGTCGGCCGAGGTTGCGGTGATGCTCAGGTAGGACATCGGCACCGACTGCCGGCGCAGGTTCGCCGGGTCGACGGGGGAGAAGAACTCGACCTCGAGCCGCACCGGGCCCGCCGTGATGGTGAAGGTCGAGCGGGTCGCGGTGATCACGAGCGCGGTCTGGGTGGCCAGGGGCCAGCCGCCGGACGGGGCGCCCATGAAGACGTACGGCTGGCCGTCGACGCGCACGATGCCGGTGATCGCGGTGACCGCGCCGGCCCAGAACGTGGGCCAGTTGCCGGGCAGGGTGTCGGCGCGCAGCCAGGTCGACAGGTACGGCGAGCGCACCGCGAGGGGCGTGGCCGGCGGCCGGATCGGGGCGAACGTGGTGGCGGCGTGCGCGGCCTCTTCGAACAGCAGCGGGCCGAGCGCCGAGCCGGTGATCCCGCCGAGGGCGGCCAGGCGGAACAGGTCCCGGCGAGTGGGGTGCGATGGCGGGCTCACGTGACGTAGCAAACATTTTCCGATGCAAAGTGTCAACGATCCCCATGGATTTTCATCGGTACCTGTTTGAAGTTGTTGAGTCCGTGAAATGCGCGCGGCACTTTTGCCAACCATTGACAGATCGAAATCGCATACAACCCGAGCGCTGCGCGGCCGCCTCTACCCTGTGACCGCCGGCCGAAGGGATCGCCAGCGTTGCGACCAGAACCCGAGCACGACTACACGCAGTACGTGGCGGCGCGGCTGCCGCGCCTGCACCGCATCGCCTACCAGCTCCTGGGCGACCGGCACCGGGCCGACGACGCGGTGCAGGACGCGCTGACCACGCTGTACCAGCGCTGGACCCGCATCCGCGAGGTGCGCAACCTCGACGCGTACGTGCACACCATGGTCGTGCGGGCCGCGCTGTCCGACCGGCGCCGGTTCTGGTCCCGGGTCGCGCTCTGGGACAGCCCGCCGGAGGTCGTGCGGGAGCCCGACGGCCCGGGGGTCGAGCAGGCGATGGTGCTGCGGCAGGCGCTGCGGGCGCTGCCGGAGGGCCAGCGCACCGTGCTCGTGCTGCGGTTCCTGTGCGACCTGCCGGTGGAGGAGGTGGCCGGGGTGCTCGGCCGCTCGGAGGGGACCGTGAAGAGCCAGACCTCCCACGGACTGCGAACGCTGCGCCGGATGCTGCTCCGCGCCGAGGAGAGTGTCGTATGAACCCGCTGCAGGAACTGCTCGACGTGGACGCGCCCGGCACCGAGCTGACCGCCGAGGGCCTCGTGCGGATCGGGCGGGCGCGGGTGCGCCGCCGCCGCAACGCGATCGCCGGCGTGGCCACCGCGCTGGTGCTCGTCGTGACCATCGGCGCCGCCGCGCTCGCCGGCGTGCGCTCGCCCGTCCCCGACGACCGGCCGGCCCACCCCGGGCGGACCCCGTCCGCGCCGGCACCGTCCTGCCGCGCCGAGGTTCTGCCGGTGCCCGGCAACGGCGAGACCCTGGCGCCGGTCGTGGACCCCACCGGGCACTGGGCGGCGGCCCGGCTGGCCGACGGCCCGGGTGTGGCGGTCTGGCACGACAGCGAGCTCGTGGCCGTGCGGCGGGACATCGCGGTGACCGCCCTGGCCGGGATCGCCGCGAACGGCACCGTCGCCCTCGACGGCGCGAGCCAGGGCGCGATGATCATCACGACGGAGTTCGACCAGATCATGACCAGGCCGACGGGTCTCGCCGGCGACGTGCGGTCCGAGGGCTCCGCCGTCAACGCCGCCCGCGACGTGGCCGGCACCGCCACCTTCGACGGCGGCCGGCGGGCCGTGCTGTGGCCGTTCCGGGACCCGGGCCGTCCGGTGCTGCTGGCCACCCCGGCCCAGCACGGTTCCGTCGCGCTGGCGCTCGGGGCGGACGGGACCGCCGGCGGCTACGTGACCGACAACAAGACCGTCTTCCAGCCGTACCTCTGGCGGCCCGACAGCACCGCCGTCGCGCTACGGCTGCCGGGCGGCGACACCAACGGCAGCGTCGACGCGATCGTCGGCCGCTGGGCCGTGGACTTCGGCAACGGCGTGCGGTGGCCGCTGGACGGGGCGGCCGACCCGGAGCCGCAGCGCTTCGACCGCGGTCCCGGCCGCGTCGGCGCGATCGCCGCGGACGGCACGGTCGCGGGCGGCAACGGCACGTCGCCCTACCTCGCGGGCCCGCGCGGGGCCGTCCGGCTGCCCGCGCTCGAGGGGTTCGGCTACTACACCGTCGGCGGCCTGAGCGAGGACGCGCGGGTGGTCGCCGGGATGGCGATGCCGCACGGCGGCCCGGGCGGTGGCACACCGTTGCGGTGGATTTGCGGGGAGTGACGAGGGTTTGACCAGCGTCTGTATTGACAAATGTTGACCAAACGCGGATCAGGGACTATGAATGTCCATCGAGAGCGCTCTCCCGTCCTCACCGCCACCGAACGGGAGACACCATGCCCCGATCCCGCAAGGTCGACCGGCTGCTCGCCGGCGCGGGAGCCGCCCTCTTGGGCAGCACCCTCGCCGTTGTGCAGTTCGCGGCCCCCGCCCAGGCCGCCGACCTCAACCTGACCCAATACGTGAATCCGCTGATCGGTACGGACGACAGCAACTCGCCGAACCCGGTCGGCGGCGGCGCGGGCGGTAGCACCTACCCCGGTGCCACCGTTCCCTTCGGCATGCTGCAGTTCAGCCCGGACACGCCGACCGCGTCACCGTCCGGGTACCGGGACAAGGACCGGACCATCGAGGAGTTCAGCCTCACCCACTTCGACGGGGCGGGCTGCTCGAACAACGAGGACATCGGGCTGCTGCCGGTCACCGGCGCGCTCGGCACCTCGCCCGGCACCGGGTGGACGGGCTACGCCTCGGCGTACACGAAGAGCAACGAGGTCGCCCAGGCCGGCTACTACAAGAACCGGCTGGACAAGTACTCGACCGACGTCGAGGTCACCACGACCACCCGCACCGGCGCGATGCGCCTGGCGTTCCCGTCCAACACCCAGTCCCGGCTGCTGATCAACACCAGCCGGAGCGCCACGGGCAACCGCAGCGGCGGCATCAGCATCTCCGGCAGCAACGTCACCGGCAACGTCACCGCCGGCGGGTTCTGCGGCTCGTCGAAGACCTACCCGATCTACTTCTCGATCCACTTCGACCGGGCCCCGGCGTCCTTCGGCACCTGGAACGGCTCGACGATCAGCAACGGCTCGGCGAGCACCTCGGGCACCAACACCGGCGGCTTCGTCACCTGGGACACCACGTCCAACGCGACAGTCAACGCCCAGATCGGCGTCTCGTTCGTCAGCGTCGCCAACGCGACGGCGAACCTCAACGCCGAGACCGCGTCGTTCGACACCGCGCGGACCAACGCCAACAGCGCCTGGAACAGCGCGCTGAACCGCATCCAGGCCACCGGCGGCAGCGCGACCGAGCTGCAGAAGTTCTACACGTCGCTCTACCACGTGCTGCAGAGCCCGAACGTCTCCAGCGACGTCAACGGCCAGTACCGCGGCTTCGACAACGCGATCCACACGGCGACCCACAACGTGTACCAGAACTACTCGGGCTGGGACATCTACCGCTCCTGGGCCGCGCTCGTGGCGTTCATCGCACCTGACATCACCAGCGACATCATGAAGTCGATGGTCCTCGACGGCCAGCAGGGGGGCCTGCTGCCCAAGTGGTCGCAGCAGACCAACGAGGACTTCGTCATGACCGGCGACCCGGGCCCGATCATCGTCGGCAGCGCCTATCAGTTCGGTGCCCGCGACTTCGACACCGCGGCCGCGCTGCAGCTGATGAAGAACGCGGTCGCCGGCGCCGGCGCGCAGGGCTCGCCGATCCGCGGGCGTGAGGCGGAGTACGAGTCCAAGAAGTACATTTCCGGGGCGCCGTCGGACTCCATGGAGTACTCAGCCTCGGACTTCGCCGTGGCCCAGTTCGCCAAGGCCCTCGGCGACACCACGACCTACAACTCGGCGATGACCCGCGCCCAGTACTGGCGCAACACGTTCAACACCGAGTCGAGCTTCATCCACCCGCGCAACAGCGACGGCACCTGGCCCTGGCCGCTCAACCCGGCCCAGGAGAGCCCCTACACCGAGGGCAACGCCGCGCAGTACACCTGGATGACCACGTACAACCAGGCCGGCGTGATCAACCTGATGGGCGGCCCGCAGACCGCCAAGCAGCGCCTCGACCACCACTTCACCGAGCTCAACGCCGGCCTCTCCCGGCCGTACTTCTACCTCGGCAACGAGCCCGAGCACGCCGTGCCGTGGGCGTACAACTTCGCCCAGTACCCGGCCGGCGCCTCCTCGGCGGTGCGGCGCGTCATGAACGAGCAGTTCACCACCGGCGCCGGCGGCCTGCCCGGCAACGACGACCTGGGCGCCACCTCGGCCTGGTACGTCTGGGCGGCCCTGGGCATGTACCCGGCGACCCCGGGCGCGGACACCCTCGCCATCAACGGCCCGTCGTTCTCGTCGATCCTCATCCAGCGGCCCGGCGGCAACGTCCAGATCAACGGCGGAAGCTCGGGGTCGCAGTACGTGCAGAGCCTGACCCTGAACGGCAACGCGGTCTCGCACAACTACCTGCGCTACCCGGACCTGGCCGCGGGCGGCACCCTGCAGTACACGATGGGCACCAGCCCCTCGTCGTGGGGCACCGGCACCGGCGACGTCCCGCCGTCCTTCACCGACGGCGCCACCCAGCCGGCGACCCCGCCGAACCTGGGCACCAACCTCGCCCAGGGCAAGACCGCGACGGGCTCGGCCACCTGCGCCGCGGCCGAGTCGCCCGACAAGGCCGTCGACGGCAGCCTTGCCAACAACAGCAAGTTCTGCTCCTCGGCGGCGACGAAGTTCCTCCAGGTCGACCTCGGCTCCAACCAGTCCGTCGGCTCGGTCGTGCTCAAGCACGCCGGCCTCGGCGCCGAGCAGACCGGCTGGAACACCGGCGCGTACACCATCTCCACCAGCACGGACGGCACGAACTGGAGCCAGGCCGCGACGGTCTCGGGCAACCGGTCCAGCCGCACCCTCAACCAGTTCACGGCGCGGACCGCCCGCTACGTGAAGGTGGACATCACCACGCCCGCCAACGACGGCAACGCCGCGGCGCGCATCTACGAGTTCGAGGTCTACGGCGCCGCGACCGGCGGCAACCTCCTGCTCAACAAGGCGGCCACGGCCGACTCCTCCTGCGCCACGAGCGAGGGCCCGGAGAAGGCGGTAAACGGCAGCGTCTCCGGCGGCAACTCCGACAAGTGGTGCTCGCTGGGCACGAACAAGTTCCTCCAGGTCGACATGGGCGCCTCGAACCACCTGAGCTCGATCGTGGTCCGCCACGCGGGCGCCGGCGGCGAGTCGGCCACCTGGGACACCCGCGACTTCGACCTGCAGGTGTCCAGCGACGGCAGCACGTGGACGACGGTGGCCTCGCCGCGCGGCAACACCGCGGACGTGACCACGAGCGCGGTGAACGTCACCGGCCGGTACGTCCGGCTGAACATCATCACCGCGACGCAGACCACTGACAACGCCGCGCGCATCTACGAACTGGAGGCGTACGCCTAGGGATTCGCGGGGGGACGGCTCCGGCCGTCCCCCTTTTCCTGTATCCACTCGAGGGCCGCGGCGCCCTGACGCATGGCGGTGATGTGGCCCGCGTCCGGGATGAGGCGCAGCTCGGCGCCGCGGATCTGCGCCGCCGTCCACGCGCTGTGCGCGGCCGGCACCATGCGGTCGGCGGCGCCGTGGATGAGCAGCACCGGGCAGGCGATCGCGGCCGGGTCGAAGCCCCACGGCCCGACGTTAGCCAGGTCGTCGTCGATGAGCCCGCCGGGCCCCGTGAGCAGCGCCGCCGGCACGATGTCGTCGAACCAGGCCCAGTCGGACTGCAGCGCCTCCCAGTCGGCGGCCAGGAACCCGATGTCCTCCTCGCCGGTGGCCGCGGCCAGGTGCCGCTCCTTCTCCGCCCGGCCGGCGCGCGCCGCGCGCAGCGAACCGGCGGAGCCGTCGGCCATGCCCTCGAACCAGTCGAACCCGTTCTTGGTGGATGTCTCGAAGGGCGCGAGCCCCGAGATCCCGACGGCGGCCACGACCCGCTCCGGCAACAGCGCGGCACAGGCGAGCGCGTGCGCGGCGCCGCTGGAGTGCCCCATCACCGCCATCCGCCGCACGCCGGCCGCCTCGGCGACGGCCGCGACGTCGGCGGCGACGGACCCGACGGTGCGGCCGGGGTCGGCGGTCGAGGCGCCGTACCCGGGCCGGTTGTGCGACAGCCAGCGCAGCCCGAGGCGGTCCGCGGCCTCGAACAGCGGGGCGGGGGGCTCGCCGATGTTGGGGGTACCGTGGTGCCAGTACACGACCGGCCCGTCGCCGCCCGAGTCGTACGCGTGCAGCAGCCGCCCGTCCTCGAGCTCCACCCCGAACTCCGTGATCATCCGCCGAGCCTAGCCACCCGGCGGCCACTCCGGTCGCCGGTGGGCCGACCGCGCGGCCCAGCGGGACCTATGCCTCTCGCTCATCGCGCTCGCCGCGGCCCAGGAGCACCCGGGCTGGGACGTGGCCGCGACCATACTGGCCGAGCTGCGCACCGCGACCGGCCCGGCCGCGCCGCCGACGGTCAAGGAGATCGGGGGCGGCACACGCAGCGCGAGCAGCGCCGTGTCGTCGCGTGCTCCGCCCAGCGCCCGGGCCGGGGGTCAGTCCGTGCCCGGAGGGCGGTCGGTCACTGCCCCCGGGCCGCCGATGAGCTGTCGCCGGCCGGGGGGAGCGCCGTCGCGAGGATCGCCGCGGCGTGCAGGGAGTTGGCCGGGTCGGCCGCCTTGTCCAAGGCCATCCGCGCGGCGGCCGCCGGGGCATCGGGCGGGACGATCAGGAGGTTGATCTGGTCCCCGGCCTCGGTGATCACGGCCAGCAGCGCGGGGTCGGCGCTGCTGAACCACCGGATCTGCACGGTGCCCGTCTCCACCAGGAACCGGTCGAAGCACGGATCCCAGGTGTGGCTGTTGAGCATCAACCGGCGGATCGGTCCGTAGCGTTCGACGACCTCGGCGACCAGCCCGGGCAGCTCGGTCGCCGGATTCCAGGAGTGCGGCCACCACCCCCCGTTGAGCACGGCGCGGGGCGAGCGTCCCGGGGTCAGGGCCAGCCGGGGCTGGGCGGAGGGCCCGAAGGGGGTGAATGTGACGCGGCGATCGTTGATGAGCATGCCCCCTTCTGTCGAAACGCACGAATAGTCGGGGTCGATGCGCTGATGTCAGGGCGGTGCGGAGCAGTTCCCGCACGTCGAGCCTACGCCGGTTTCCCGGTCCGGTCGCACCTCGTCGCGGCCGGCCTCGCGCCGCCGGGAGACGCCGGGCCCGGTTCGTAAGATCTTCCTTCCGCGGCCCGTCCGGTGAGATGTTTGACGAGTAGACTGTGGACAGCTAACCGCACCGACGTGTGCACTTCGCCGGGGCGCAATGCCCGCAATGCCGGGCTATTGCCTCCCCGGCCCGGGTCCGGTCCCCGCCCGTCCATCGCGCGTTTCATGCAAGCCGCTGGGTCGGAGGAACCGTGTCCACTACGTTGTCACCGGTGCGCCCGTCGGCGCACCTTTGCATCGAAACGAGCAGCCCGTCGGCCGGCCTCGTGCGGGTTGCCGTGACCGGAGAGATCGACCTGGCGACCGCCGGCGAGTTCTACGCGGCACTGTTCGGTGTGTTGTCCACGCGGCTCCCGGCGCGCGTCGACGTCGACCTCGCCGGGGTGACCTTCATGGACTGCACGGGCCTCACCGTCCTGGTGCTGGTGCGCCGGGCGGCCTCCCGGATCGGCTGCCAGTTGCGGGTCGGCGATACGCAGCCCATCGTCCGGCGGGTGCTGGAGCTGACGGGGCTGCTCGGCGTTCTGACCGCCGCATTCGCTCCAGCACCGCTCGCGCCGGCCGGACCCGCGTCAGCCGCCTCAGTCGCACCCGACCCGGCCGCCGTGACCCAGCTGTCCAGCTGGCCGGCGGCGGCCTGATCGAGGCTTTCCGCGGCCAGGCGGCGTACGATGACGGTGTCGCTCCGGTCCCTGGTGGCCGTCGAGCCGTCGTCTTTTCCGATCCCGATTTCAGCGGTTGCCGGCCCGTCCGGACGGGTTGGCCTCGAACCGAGGCCATCCAGGCTGCGCCGTGAGGGCCGGTGCCGCGGGACGTGATCACGAGCACCCCGAAGGAACGTGAGCGCGATGGCCGACCTCGCCGGCAATCACCGCACCGCATGTCCCCACGCCGTCACCACCGCCGCACGCAGCCCTACCGGGAGCACGCCGGCCCTCGGCAGCGACCGGGCTCCGGCCGGATGACCACCACACTGGTCGCCGACCGCGACGCCGCCGCGGATGGGTCGGGGTCCAACTCCCGGGCTCGCACCCGGCTCTACCGCGATGGCCGCTGCCTCCTGCGCGACTTCCCGGTCGCCGACATCTCCGCGCACCTGACCGATCCTCGATCGGTGGTGTGGCTGGACCTGTGCCGGCCCACCGCCGGCGACTTCGACATGATCAACGAGGAGTTCGGGCTGCACGAACTGGCCATCGAGGACGCCGTCGGCGAGTCGCAGCGCCCGAAGCTGGACCGCTACGCCACGCACCTGTTCCTCAGCGCCTACGCGGTCAGCTTCGACACCGCGGACACGAGGCTCGAGGTCAGCGAGATCGCGGTGTTCATCACCGGCCAAGCGTTGATCACGGTACGCAAGGACGACCAGTTCGACCTCGCCCCGGTCATCGCGCGCTGGGACGCCTCGTCCGATCTCGCCGGTCACGGCGTCGGATTCCTGCTCTACGGCCTGCTCGACCATCTCGTCGACGGACAGTTCACCGCCGTGCAGCGGCTCGACGAATGCGTCCAGGATCTCGAGGACCTCCTGTTCGACGATCGCCGCGCGCACGTCCAAGCGGTCCACAGGCGCTCGTTCCAGCTGCGCAAGAGCCTCGTCGCGCTACGCCGCGTGGTGCTGCCCATGCGAGAGGTCCTCAACACCCTGCTGCGCCGCGACCTGCCCACGGTCGACGCCGCGATGGCCCCTTACTACCAGGATGTCTACGACCACGTGCTGCGCGCCACCGAATGGGTGGAGTCGGTGCGCGACCTGGTCGCCTCGACCGTCGAGACCAACCTCGCGGTCCAGGCCAACCGGATGAATCTCATCATGAAGAAGGTGACCAGCTGGGCGGCGATCATTGCGGTACCCACCGCGATCACCGGCTTCTACGGCCAGAACCTTCCCTACCCCGGCTATGCCACCCACTGGGGCGTCCTGGCCTCGACCGCCCTCATCGCCGTCCTCTCCTCACTGCTCTACCTGGCTTTCAAACGTAAAGACTGGCTCTGACGGCCGGCCGCGCGCGATCGCCGTGCACCCTGTCGTGAGGCGGCCGCATCACCGCGGCCGGCCCGGCGGCCCGCGCCGGCCCGCTCGCACCCGGCGGCGGCGCGCCCGAACCGGGCGGCGGCCCGGCCGGTGACGGCTCGTGGTGGCGACCGTGACGGTGGAGGCCGAACGGGCCGGGGGCCGGTGCACGGCGAGGTCGGTGACGGTCCCGCAGGTACTGGTGGCGGTGAGCGCGGCGGCGAACAGGATGAACTGGTTGAGCAGGCTCAGGAACACCAGTACGGCGACCGCGGCCGCGACCACCTGGTAGGCGGGGTTGGCCTGGGTGCGCTGCACGTACACCCGGCCGATGGTCTTGAGGATCTCCAGGCCGGCGGCGATGAACAGCGCCGGCCCGAGCACCCGCCGCGGCCGCATCCGCAACCGGGGCAGCGCGGTCAGCGCCGCTACGGCCAGCAGGACGTTGACCGCGACGCCGACCGCGTAACCGGCCGCGCCGAGCAGCCAGCGGCCGGCCGGGCCGGCGGAGTCCGCCGCGTCGTCCAGCAGCCAGATCAGGAGCGCCCGGGTGCCGGCCGCCGCCGCCAGCGATGCGGCCAGCAGCAGCCCGAGTCCGATGAGGACGGCGAGGTCGACGAACTGGCGGAGGAGGTAGCTGCCGGGGTACTGCGGCAGCCGCCAGATTGCCCGGATCGAGGAGCGCAGCGCGTCGACCCAGAACAGTCCGGCGACGGGCAGCACGAGCAGCGCGACGAGGCCGGTCGTGGCGCGGGCCTCCCGGAGCGCCTCCTCGTCGAGGCTCGGCAGGTTCTGGGCCAGGTACGTTTGGACGGAGCGCAGGACGGCGGGGTCGTCCAGCACGTAGCCGAGGATCGCGAAGCCCAGCAGGGCGAGCGAGAACGCGGCGAAGAACGCGTAGTAGGTGACCGCGGCGGCGAGCCGGCCGCCATCGGCCCGGTCGTAGCGCCGGGCCGCGCGCACGCCGTGGTCGAGCCAGCCGAACCGCCGACGGGCTCGGGCGAACCGCGCCTTCGCCCGCGCCCGCCAGCCCGATCCGGTCGTCATCTTCGCTCGATCACACAGGCTGGGCGGCACTCGGGGAAGTGGAACGCATGGATGCGCTCGTGCTCGTGCGGGAGCTCACCTTCCCGGGCG
The DNA here is from genome assembly GCF_040648435.1 of Dactylosporangium sp. NPDC049140. Classification (NCBI taxonomy): domain Bacteria; kingdom Bacillati; phylum Actinomycetota; class Actinomycetes; order Micromonosporales; family Micromonosporaceae; genus Dactylosporangium; species Dactylosporangium sp. NPDC049140. Next base: position 122,216 of record NZ_JBEZDS010000031.1, read on the forward strand.
GCCAGATCCCCTGCCGGGCGTTCGGCCTGTTCCGCATGCGCGACGCCAAAGGCCGGGGCGGAGATCGCCCGGTCCCGGCTTCGCGCCCGCGGCGTTCAGGGGTCAGGCCCCCTCACGCGTTGACGGCGTGCTCGCCGGGAGCGGCCTCCCGTTGGGCGCCGCCGGGTTGGGCGTCGCCGCGGCCGTGGCCTCGCGGGCCAGGAACGCGCCGAGCTCGCCGATCGTGCTCATCAGCGGGGCCGGGAAGACCACGGTGGTGTTCCGGTCGACGCCGATCTCGACCAGGCTCTGCAGGTTTCTCAGCTGCAGCGCGAGCGGGTGCGCCATCATGATGTCGGCGGCGGTTCCCAGCGCGTCCGCGGCCATCGCCTCCCCCTCGGCGGCAATGATCTTGGCGCGCTTCTCCCGCTCCGCCTCCGCCTGCCGGGCCATCGCCCGCTTCATGCTCTCCGGCAGCTGGATGTCCTTGAGCTCGACCAGCGTCACCACTACGCCCCACTCCTCGGTGGCCACGTCGAGGATCTCCCGGATGTTGACGTTGATCCGGTCGGTCTCCGAGAGCGTCTCGTCGAGGGTGTGCTGCCCCACGACCTTACGCAGCGTCGTCTGCGCGATCTGGTTGATCGCGGCGCCGACGTTCTCGATGGCCACGACCGACTTCACGACGTCGACGACCCGGAAGTACGCCACGGCGGACACGTCGACGCTGACGTTGTCCTTGGTGATGATCCCCTGTGACTGGATCGGCATCGTGACGATCCGCAGGCTCACCCGCTGCAGGATGTCGACCAGCGGGATGATGACGGTCAGGCCGGGCTCCCGGACGCCGACGACCCGGCCGAGCCGGAAGAGCACGCCCCGCTCGTATTGCTTGACCACCCGCACGGCGAGCGAAAACAGCAGGAGGAGCAGGAGCACAACGCCGATGGCGACCCAGGCGTACTGCATGCGATGACCTCAATCAGCGGGGCGCGTCCCAAACGGGCGATCGGCCACCGGGGTCCGGAGCAGCACCGTAAACGTACACCCGTTCGGCGCGGTCCGGTCGATCCGATCGGCGGCCGCTCGCCTTCCCATCGCGGCCCCCCGGCGCGTAGGCTGAAAGTGCTGCTCCAGACCCTGGCGGCCGATGGCCTGTCGTCGATCGGGTCTCCACGCCTTCCGCGTATGCATCGTCGCCGGTCCGATCCTGTTTCGCCTTCGACCTCAGCGACGATCGGAATGTAGCAATGGCAGCAGCCAGGTACGAACTCCTCAGCACCCGGACCGCCGGGTCCCGGACGTGAGCCGGGCCCTGACGACGCGGAACGATCTGCAGCTGGTCCCCGACCCGCGGCGGGTGATCGTCAAGCTCTTCATGCCCGGTGAGGATGCCGTGCTGGTCCACCGGCGCACCCATGCGCTGGTCGACCGCATCGCCGGCCTGGGCGAGGAGGAGGCCGATCGGCTGCTACGCCTCACCCTGACCCGGTTCGGCCGGCGGCACCGCGATCTGGAGCACACCTTCCGCCAGCACTACGAGATGGTCCGCCACCGGGTCCCCCGGGCCGACGCATTGTCGCCCGCGGGCCGGCTGCTGGCGGGCGCGTACTTCTCCCACGAGTACGCGGTGGAGGGTGCTGCGCTGTGCAACCCGTCTGCGGTGGAGCACCCGGACCAGACCGGGCTCGACGACCGCCAGCTGCGCATCGCGATCAGTCTCCGGCAGATCGGCGAGGGTCATCTGTCGTCCATCGGGTTCGCCACCGCGGTGGTGGGGCCGGCCGGCCGGTTGACCGTCGCCGACCGTTCGGGTCCGCTCGTGGTGGGCCACCGGACTCCGGCGGACCACCGGCGCGACCTGCTCGCCGCGGGCATGACCGACGAGGGCGGGGACAACGAGATCTCCGCCGGCGTGCTCGACGCCCTTCCGCCGTTCTTCGACGAGGCGGCGCTCGAGCGGGCGATCGGGCGGCTTCCGTCCGCCCTGCACTCGCGGGCCGCCGCGCAGGACACCCTCGAGCGGTTGCGCCGGACCAACGCCGCCAGCTACGCGACCGCCTTCCCGGGCGATACCCTCCTGCACCAACGGGTGCTCTGGCCCGGTACACCCGCCGAAAGCAACGGCATGGAGGACGCCCGCTTCGTCCGATTCCGCGACGCCGGCGCCGACGACGTCTACCAGGCCACCTACACCGGATACGACGGGCGGCACATCGCCGCCCGGATGCTCACCAGCACCGATCTGCGGCGGTTCACCATGACGCCGATGCGCGGCCCGGGCGCCCGCAACAAGGGCATCGCCCTCTTCCCGCGCACGGTCGGCGGGCGGCGCCTCGCCCTGAGCCGCGGCGACGGCGAGACGATCGGCCTCATCACGCTCGACGGCCAGAGCCGATGGAGCGCACCGGTAGCGCTGCGCGCGCCCCGGCGCGGCTGGGAGCTCATCCAGGTCGGCAACTGCGGTTCGCCGATCGAGACCGACGCCGGCTGGCTCGTGCTCACCCACGGCGTCGGGCCGATGCGGCGGTACTCCATCGGCGCGCTCCTGCTCGACCGGCACCACCCCGAGGACGTCATCGCCGAACTCGCCGACCCGCTCCTCGAACCCGACGAGGCCGAGCGGGACGGCTACGTCCCCAACGTCGTCTACTCCTGCGGCGGCCTCGTCCACGACGGCGTCCTCTGGCTGCCCTACGGCACGGGCGACGTGCGCGTCGGCTTCGCCACCGTCAACCTCGCCGCCGTCGCCGCCGCGATGACGGCGACCCGAATACGCAACGTGGCCTGATCCCTCGACGCGACCCGATCGCGCCGAGCCCGGCGCCGAAAGGACATCACATGGTCACCACCGCTCAACGCGCCACCGCCGTCCCACCCGGTCCTCCCTCGACGCCGCGACTGGTCCTCGCCCCGGCTCGCGTGCGCCGGGCCGTCCTCGACGGCGGATGGTGGCCCCGGTCCTGGGATCCGATTGCCGAGGTGCCCGGGCTCGTCGTCGCCCTCGCCGCCCGCTACGGGCCGATCCGCCAGCTCATACTCAACCGCGGTAGCTGGGACGCGGAGTTCCGCCGGTTGGCGGTGGACGGCCGGGTGGTCCGAGCGGGCTGGTTCACCACGGCGGACCCGGCCGTCCTGATCGCCACCACGGACCGCGGCGACCAGATCGATCTGCTCGTGGTACCACCGGACACGGCCGTCGCCGTCGCCGAGTCGGCGATGGCCGCGGCCGCCGATCCGGCCAACCGCCTGCGCGCGCCGGCTCTTCTGGCGGGGCCGCCGGCCGGCCCCGTGGCCCGCCGGCCGGCTCGGGCCGAGAACGCCGACAACGGTGAGTGGGACAACGAGGGCGGCCATGGCGCCCGACCCGATGCCGATTCGCCCGCGCCGCTGACGCCGAGCCGCCGACGCTGAGCGCGGCCGGCTTGCGGCGGCCGTTCGGTTCAGTCGGGGGGCGGCACACGCAGCGCGAGCAGCGCCGTGTCGTCGCTGGCCCACCCGCCGTGGTAGGCGACCAGGGTCGCGGCGACGTGTTCGACCGTGGCCGCGGCATCCAGGCCATGGCTGGCCGCCAGGCAGCGCGCGAGGGCGGCCTCGTCGAAGATCGGCTGAGCGGGGGCCGGCCCGTGCGGATCCGGACGGGCCTCGCAGGCGCCGTCGGTGTACAGCAGCATCAGGTCGCCCGGGGCCAGGCGGAACCGTACGTCGAGCAGGAACACCTCGTCGAACTCGCCGAGGAGGGTGCCCGAGACGCCGACCTGCTGGACGCGGCCGTCGACGCGGCGGATCAGCGCGGGCGGATGCCCCGCGAGGCAGAGCCGGCCGGTCACACCGCTCGCGGTGGCCCGGAAGGTGACCTGCACGGCGGTGAGGAACCGTGCGGCGCGCTGGGCGAGCATCGCGGCGTTGAGCCGGCCCAGGACCAGGGCCGGGGACAGGTGCACGCCGGCGTCGGCGCGCAGCGTGTACCGGGCCAGCGCGGTCACCTTCGCCGCCTCCGTGCCCTTGCCGGCGACGTCGCCCATCACCGCGGTCCACCACCGCCCGCGGGCCTGGAAAAGGTCGTAGAAGTCGCCGACCACGTCGATCTCACCCGCGACCGGCAGGTACCTGGCCGCGGCGTCCAGCCCGGGCGCGGGCCGCAGCAGCGGGGGCAACAGGCTGTCCTGCAGGCTGCGGGCCAGTTCGCTGGAGCGGGCCAGAGCATCCTCGGCGATGCTCAGGGCGGCCCGGGCGCTGCTGAGCGACGTACGCAGATTGATCTCGTTGGATGCCGCCCGCGTGAGGATCTTCAGTGTGCCCAGTTCCTCGGGCGTCCACACCCGGGGTTCGGCGTCGATGACACACATGGTCCCGATCGGCTGCCCGTCGGTCGTCATGATCGGGTAGCCGGCCCAGGAGCCCACCCCCCAGGGCCCGATCGCCGGATGCCCGGCGGTGCGCGGGTCGGTCTCGGCGTTCTCGACGACGAAGGGCCCGTTCTCGGCCACCGCGAAGTAGCAGAAGCTGTCGCCGACCGCGTTCTGCCACTGCTCGACACCGCCGTACGGCAGGTGCGGCACCGACTTCCAGTAGGTGCGGGTCTCGCCGACGAGGGTGATCGCCGAGATGGCGCAGCCGGTCACCGACACCGCGAGCCGGGTTAGGTCGTCGAACACCTGCTCCGGACCGCTGCCGACCAGGCCGCTGGCTGCCAGCGCCGCCAGGCGGGCCGGGTCCGACAATATCGCGGGCAACCCGTCCGCTCGGGTGTCCTCCGGCCGCCGCAATGCTCGCATCCGATCTCTCAGGGGCAGTTCAGGCCGGCCGGTGGTGCTCGGGCAACCCGCCGGCTTCGCCGGGCCCCGGTCGGTGGTGATGGGCAGGCGACTCCTGGTCGGTCACAGCGGCACCGGCGTCCGGCTCAGCAGCATCGCGGCCAGGGCGCGGTAGCGCCCGGCGGCGACGGTCCAGCCGCTGTCCCGGTCGAACCGGCATCGGCGTGGATACCGCGGTTGCGGTTCATAGTTGGCATGAGACCCACCCTTCATGGCGGGTGCGGCGCCGACCGGCGAGCGCAGAAGGGCTGACCCCGGCGCTCGTCATTCGGTGCGAGCACCATGATGGTGGCGACGACTCGCCGCCGACGACCCGGCGTGTCGATCGAGACGGTGAACGGTCCCGACCGTAGCACGCAGCCGATTCCGTCAGAACGATCCGGTGCGCGTCTCGCTGTACGGAGCGAGCCGTGCACCGACCACGTGCCGGAAGTTCAGCAGCAGCGTCGAGGTCTGCTCGTCCCCGAACCGCGTAACCGTCAGCGGCTGCACGGTCTCTTCCGTCATCCAAGCGGTGAGCCGCTCGATGGTGAGGTCGATGCCGTGCACGCGCAGCAGGAGCTCCTTGTCCCGGCCCACGGTGAGCAGGTAGAGCAGGCAGGTCGGTTGATCGATCGTCATGACTCGAGTCTCCTTCGGCGAGTCCACAATGGACGGTCGGGGTCCAGCGTCGCCGGCCTACTCGCCGCCGACCGGCTCGTCCGTCCGTGGCCGCGGATGTGCGGCGGCGGCGGTTCGCTGGGCGGCGTTGGTCCGGCGCACACTGAGCATCCGCAACTGCACGATGCGCGCCGTACCCGGCAGGGCCACGAGCAGGACGCCGAAGACCGCCGCGAGCAGGAGCGCCACCCCCATCGGCAGCTGTCCGTGCGCACCGAAGAACGACACCTCGGCGCGCTGGCCGTTCTGCAGCAGGAAGATCAGCAACAGGAGCAGCACCAGCGCGAAAAGGACGGCGGCGACCCAGACGCCGCCCACCCGGGAGCGCCGAGGCATCCTCCGGCCGGGCGGCGATCCGTTCAGGTCGCGCGGGGATGGCTGCTGTGCGGTCATCACAACCGCCGCCTTTCGGACGGTGCGCCTCGATGGGGGCATCGTGGACGTGCGGGCCGGCCACCAGGGTCTCGAGCAGCAGTACCATCCTACGCCCCCGGGCCGGTGCGGGCCGGTGCTGAGCGGGCCGCCTGCTCCAGAGGTACCGTTGACGTGCGGCTCAGGACCCTGGCGGCGTCGAGTCATCCTTGTTGTCGATCCGGAAGCCGCCATCATGCTGATCCAATCGTCTCTCGGTGCTGCTGCCGCGCCGCTCCGCTCCGGCAGCCAATACGCTCAACTGTCGCGCCGGGTCAAGCAGGCCGGCCTGCTGGACCGGCGCCCCGGCCACTACGGCGTCCGTGTCGGCGTGATCGGGTCGGCTCTCGCGGCAACGTGGGCCGTCTTCGTGATCGTCGGGCCGTCGTGGTGGCAGCTCTTCACTGCGGTGGTGCTGGCGGTGCTGTTCACCCAGGTCGGGTTCCTCGGCCACGACGCGGGCCATCGGCAGATCTTCCGGTCCGGTCGCGCCAACGACGCACTGGGCATGCTCCACGCCAACCTGCTGATCGGGCTCAGCTTCGGCTGGTGGATCGACAAGCACAACCGGCATCACGCCAACCCCAACACGGAGGGCGCCGATCCGGACATCGTGGTGGCGCCGCTGGCGTTCACCGCCGACCAGGCGCGGCCGCTGCAAGGATGGCGGGCCGCGGTCGTCCGGTGGCAGGGGTACCTGTTCCTGCCGCTGCTGACGCTGGAGGCGCTGAGCCTGCATGTGAACAGCGTGGTGGCCGTGTTCGGGGGCCGGATGAAGCGCCGCCCGACCGAGGTCGCCCTGCTGGGTCTGCACGCGGCGCTGTACCTGTCGGCGGTGTTCCTCGTCCTCAGCCCGCTGCAGGGAGTCGTGTTCATCCTGGTCCACCAGGCACTGTTCGGCGTATACCTGGGCTCCGCGTTCGCCCCGAACCACAAGGGCATGCCGATCCTGCCGGCCGGTAGCACGCTGGACTTCTTCCACCGTCAGGTGTTGACCTCCCGCAACGTGCGCGGGAGCGCATTCATCGACGTCGCGCTGGGCGGGCTGAACTACCAGATCGAACATCACCTGTTCCCGAGCATGCCGCGGCCCAATCTGCGCCGGGCGCAGGTGCTCGTCCGCGAGTTCTGCCGGGAGCACGGCGTCGAGTACTGCGAGACGACGCTCTGGCGGTCCTGGCGTGAGGTACTGCGGCACCTCGACACCGTCGGCGGCGCATCCAAGCCGGCCTGAGCGTCGCAGCGGGGCCCACGTCCGATGTGCGGTAGGGTCGAGCTGCGACGACGCCCCTGCCTGGTCCCGCGATGGCTCGCTTCGAAGGGCATGACCATGGATGGGCACCGCGCCGGAACCTGCCGCCGGGATGCGGCGACGGCGGGCCCGATCGGTGACCGCCGTGGCTGAGCTGCTGGAGCGGATCTGCATCGACACGACGCGGGCGCTGTCGGCATCCGGGGCGGGCGTCAGCGTGATCACCGGCGGCGGCGTGCACGGCATGGCGGTGTCCTCGGACGCCGACGCCGCGCGGATCGAGGAGCTGCAGTTCACGTTCGGGGAAGGGCCGTGCATCGACGCCTTCGCGACCGGCCGGCCGGTCCTCGTCTCCGATCTCGCCGCGCTGGCGACGAACCGCTGGCCGGTCTACACCCCGGCGGTGCATCACCTGGGCGTGCGCGCGGTGTTTGCGTTCCCGCTCCAGGTGGGCGCGGCGCGGCTCGGCGTCCTCGACGTGTTCCGGGACCGTCCGGGTCCGCTGTCCCGGGCCGAGCTGGGCCAGGCGTTCCTGCTCGCCGAGCAGGCGGTGCTGGCCCTGCTGGACGGTCAGGAGCGGGCCGGGACGCGGCCGCAGGCAACGCCCGAGTGGAGCGAGGCGTTCGAGCGCCGGGCGGAGCTCTTCCAGGCCCAGGGCATGGTTATGGTCATGCTGGGAATCTCTCTCGCCGACGCCCTGATGCGCATCCGGGCCCACGCCTTCGCCACGAACCGGCCGTTGCGCGAGGTGGCCGAGGACATCGTCGCCCGGCGCCTCCGGTTCGACGCCGACGACACATGAATATCGCTACCGCAGACGGAAGGGCCCAGGAAGCTGTCATGACCACCGTATCCGAGCAACGCCTGGCGGAGATCTTCGTCGAGGTCGCCGACACCCTGGTCGCCGAGTTCGACGTGATCGAGTTCATGCAGATGCTCGCGCAACGCACGGCCGGGCTCGTCGACGACGCGACGGTGGGCCTGTTGCTGGCCGACGAACGGGGGCTGCTGCAGTTCATGGCTGCCTCTGACGAGACGGCCCGGCTGCTGGAGCTGTTCCAACTGCAGTGGTCGGACGGTCCGTGCCTGGAGGCGTTCCGCACCGGCGAGCCGGTCGTCAACGCGGACCTGGGCGCGGCCGGTGACCGGTGGCCGCAGTTCGCCCCCTACGCCAGCGCCGGGGGCTTCCGCTCGGTGCACGCGTTCCCGCTGCGGCTGCGCAACGACGTGATCGGGGCAATGGGCGTCTTCGGTACCCGCTCCGCCGCACTCGACGACGCCGACGTGCGGATCGTGCAGGCGCTGGCCGATGTCGCCGCGATCGGCCTGCTGCAGGAGCGGACCATCCATCGCGGTGAGGTGCTCACCGAACAGCTGCAGGGCGCGCTGAACAGCCGGATCGTCATCGAGCAGGCCAAGGGGGCCGTCGCCCAGGCCCGCGAGGTGTCCGTCGACGACGCCTTCCAGCTGCTGCGGGCGCACGCCCGTCGGACGAACCAGCGCCTCAGCGACGTCGCCCGCAGCGTCCTCACGGACAGGAGCAGCCTGCACGGCCTCAGCGGCCACTGAGCGCGTCCGGCCTTCCGGGGCCACCGGCGACGACCTCCGCCGTGGTCGTCGTTTGTCGTCCGCCATCGGCGGGTATCAGGCAGGTGTTCGGCGGTGGCGGCGGTGATACCGGCCCGGCCGGACCGGGCCGCCCGGACACCGCGGCACAAAACTTTGCGTTCTGACGAGGCACGTTGTGCACCGCGCCCGCGCCGACCCGGCCGACCGCCGCCCTCCTGCGAGGTGTCGCGCGCGGCCGGGTTACAGAAGAGAGTTGCCGCCGTGAGCTGGCTGAGGCAGACCCGTGACCGCGCGCAGACGCGCCTGATCACCGCTCGGCGCGGCGGCGCGCCGCCGCCGTTCACCGGTGATGACCCCACCGTCCGGTCGGCACCGGTGCCGACCGTCGACGACGGCATCCCCCGCGGCATCCGCGTGGCCGGGGCCTGGTCGTGGCGGGTGATCCTCGTTGTGGCCGCCGCCTACCTGCTGCTACGGCTCCTCGCCACGCTCAGCGTGGTGGTCATCCCGGTAGCGGTGGCGCTGTTGCTGGCGGCCCTGTTCGAGCCGGCCGCCGCCGGCCTGCGCAACCGCGGCGTCAACCGGTCCCTGGCCGCCGGCCTGGTGCTGGTCACCGGGCTTCTTGTGGTCGGGGGCGGCCTCACGCTCATCGTGCAGACGTTCATCAGCCAGTTCGACGACCTGGCCCTCCAGGTCGGCCAGGGCGTCGACCAGGTGCAGAACTGGCTCGCCCGAGGTCCGCTGCACCTGTCCGACGCTCAACTCAGCCAGGGCGTGGACAAGCTGCGCCAGACCGTGAGCACGAACCAGGGCGCCTTGACGTCCGGCGCGCTGAGCACCGCCACGACCCTCACCGAGCTGCTCGCCGGGTTCTTCGTGGTCCTGTTCACGCTGTTCTTCTTCCTGCGCGACGGCGGCCAGATCTGGCAGTTCCTGTGCCGCCTGCTGCCCCGCCCGGCCCGCGTGCCGGTCGCGCGGGCCGGCCACTACTCGTGGCACACCCTCGTCTCGTACGTCCGCGCGACGGTCCTGGTGGCATTCGTCGACGCGGCCGGCATCGGTATCGGTCTGGCCATCCTGCGGGTACCTCTGGCGCTGCCGCTGGCGGCCCTGGTCTTCCTGGGCGCGTTCATCCCGGTCGTCGGGGCCACGCTGTCCGGGGTCGTCGCCGTGCTCGTCGCGCTCGTCACTCAGGGCCCGGTCACCGCGCTCATCGTGCTGGGCATCGTGATCGCCGTCCAGCAGCTCGAGGGCCACGTCCTGCAGCCGCTCATCATGGGCCGCGCGGTCGCCCTGCACCCGCTCGCGGTCATCCTGGCCATCGCCACCGGCGTCGTCACCGCCGGCATCGTCGGCGGCCTCGTCGCCGTGCCGCTGCTGGCCGTGGCCAACACCGCCGTGCGCTACCTCGCCGATCATCCCGCCGGGGAACCGACCCCGGACGGGGAGCCCCCCGGCACCGAGTCGACCATTCCGAGCCAGGCCGCCGCCGAGCAGGCCGCCGACGACGTGGCCGAGCAGGCGGACCCGGACGCGCCGCCCGTCGCGGAGACCTCGGTCGAACCCCCGCGCCCCGCGCACGCCGGAGCGAGCGCCGCCCGCTAGCCCGACCACCCGCACGATGAGGAGAAGGAATGTCCGCGCAACCCACGCTCGTCCGTAGGCCGCCCGACGCCGGGGCTGCGGTCCGGACCGCGTCATGACCGGCCTCGAGGGTCGTACCGGCCTGCTCTCCAGCCGGGATCCGGCGCTCGCCCGGCCCGTTGCCGAGCAGGCCGGCTGGGCCGAGTTCGATGTGCGGGCCGTGGACACCGCGGTCGGCGTGGCCATGGCCGCCCGCCGGGAACGCGGCCCGGCCGACCGGCAGACCAGGCTCTGGCCCGGCGGGCCGTACGGCCGAACCTTGCACTTCGGCCTCGCGCGCCGGCCCGGATGGTTTACCCGAGGGCTGCCGTCGGCGGCGTCCCGCCTGCCCGGCCTCGCGGCCCGGCCCGACGCGGGCCCGCTGGCGAAGGGCCTGAGCCAGCTGGCCGGGCGCCGTTCCCGCCGGGCCTTCGTGCGCACCGCCCGCACCGTCATCGACTGGCGCGGCCAGGCGCGGCCGGTGGGAGCATCGTGAACGTCGACTTCGATGCACCCCGCCCCGGCCAGACCGAGGACACGAACGACGGGATGGCCGCGCTCACGAGCCGGGGCACCCGCGGTCGGGCCGGCACCGCCGATCTCGAGGACACCGACGGACCGGGCGCGGGCGACGAGCGCGACCCAGCCGACGAGGAGATGTCCGTTCCGGTCGTACCGATGCGCGCCGACGAGTTCCGGTGCGTGCGCTGCTTCCTCGTCCATCACCGCAGCCGGATCGCCGACCACGACGGCGCGCCGGTCTGTGGCGACTGTGCCTGAGGCGACAGCGCGGAGGACGCCCGGGCGGTACAGCCTTCGTAGCGTGTTTGTCGCGACTGCCCCGGACCCCGGCACCTGACTCCACTCGAGGTGGCCGTTGTGTCTGCACTGCGATCCGAAACGTTGCCTGTGACGCCGTCGAAACAGCGGCGCCGGGGATGTCGCGCATATCTGCCTGACCGGTGTCATCGACCCCGTCATGGCCGGCTTGCGTCCGCACAGCCGGACGACGGTCGCGGCGCGACTACGCCGAGCTCGAGGGCGTGAACTGACCCAGCCGCCGGGTCATGCGCAGCAGGACCCGGCCGTCAGCAATCTCGACGAAGGCGGCGGTGTCGGTGAGCGCGGCGATCAACGGCAGGCCGCGGCCGTGGATGCGGCGCGGGTCGGGCGGTATCGCCGCCAGCCGTCCGATGCGCGGTGTCCGGCCCCGGTTGCCGACCTCGATGGCGCAGGCGTCCAGGTCGATGACGATCGCCAGCTCGACCATGGCGGAGACGTCGCCGTGCAGAACGGCGTTCGCGCACGCCTCCGTGATCACGATCGCGAGATGGCTGCGGCAGTGCTCGCCGGCCTCGGCCAGGGCCAGCATCGCGTCCAGGAGATCGCGCGCTCGGGCGACCGATGAGAGCTCCGGCGGAAGGTGGACGGTCAAGGTCAGGTTCATGGCGTCACCGGTGGGACCAGGGCGTTTGCGAGGAACTCGTCCACCGCCTCGGCGAGTTCGGCGCCCGCGGTGGTGACGGCATTGTGGGCGGCTCCGGCCAGGACCAGCATCCGCGCGCCGGGGACGAGAGCCGCGAGATGGTCGAGCCACGGCTGTGGCGCGATCCGGTCGCGCGAGCCCCGCGCGAGCAGCGTGGGCACCCGCAGGGCGGCCAGCTTGGGCGCGATCGGATCGCGCACCGCGTGGCGCAGCGTGGCGACGACCCGCCGCAGGCCGGCGTCGCGCAGGTCGGCGGCGAGGATCCGCGCCTGTTGCGGGTCCTCGTGGGGCAGGTCCCGCAGGAGCCGTCCCAGCTGGCCGCTCATGCTCGCCGCGGCCGGGTCGGTGGTCGGCCCGACCAGGACCAGCGCCGCGACGAGGTCGGGCCGGCTCGCGGCGACCTGGACGGCCACCTGGGCGCCGAACGAGTTGCCGAGCACCGCGATGGGCCCGAGCCCCGCGTCGTCGAGCCAGGCGGCGACGACCCGCGCGTGGCCGGCGACATCGAGGACCGCCGCGGGCCTGCCGGACCGTCCGAATCCGGGAAGATCCGGGACGTACACCCGGCGCTTCCGCAGCCGCCGCGCGGTCGGCATCAGGTAGCGGTGCGACACGGCGAGGCCGTGCAGCAGGACGCACGCGATCGGCTCGGGCGAGGGCGACACCCGCTGCCGGATGTGCAGGCGCAGGTCGCCGACCGGCTGCCAGCGACTGGCGAAGCCGTCCGCATCGGCGGGGGCCGCCATCGCCGCGTGCAGCTCCGCGGGGCTGAGCCGCCGGCCGGATGACCGCACGGGCGCCGGGCCGATCACGCCGGACCGGTCCGGGCGCCCGCCGGGGCGGTGCTGCGCAACTCGCGCTCGATGGTCGCGCCGGGCTCGTCCCAAACCCCGACCATACGCTTGGCGCGGATCAGCGTCTCGAACCCGCCCCCGGCCAGCAGCTCACGGGACAGGTCGTCGAGCCACACCGACTCCCCGGCCGTGGACAGATCGAAGAGCGGGTCGGACACGGAATGCACCGTCATGGCGGTTCCTCAGGGTCGTTGGATGACGCCCGGTTCCGGACCGCCATGAGCGCGCGCCCCGAAGCGGATGGATCGGCGCGGCTTCCACCGCTCTGTTACCCTCGCCGGCGCCGGTCAGTCGGTACGCCGCCGGTGAACCAGGCACGCCACTTCGGCCGTCCGGCGTCACCGGGCCGAGCCTCCGGCACAACGACCGTCCAGCCGTCGTCCGCGCTGCGGATCAGCGTCGCGCGGTCACCGCAGACGCTGCGCGGGTCTGCCGGCACGACGGCGTCCAGACACCCGGCGCCCCGGCCGTCCATGCCGTCATTGTGACCACAGCCCGCCCGGACGGAAAGAGCCTCAACCCTCAGCTCACCGTTCCGATAGCCATACTTGTTCCATGAAGATTGGCATTAAAAAATGGCCGACGTCAAATTCGGCGCGAATTACCTCGTTTCGAGAACCGGCCATGGCTGCCTCGGGCAAATGGCGTGATCAAGAGTAGAATTCGCGGAGGGCGGCTCGTCACGTACCGCCCAGGCACCGGGAGAATTCCTCAGCCGAGGCGGTATTGTGCAATATCTCAGTGACGTCAATCTGCGCGCAGTGCTCAGTGTATTGATCGACCGCGAGGGCGGCACGATCGACATCAGCAACGGGGAGCTCTACGATGCCATGCTGCCCGGCAGCGGGCAGGTCGAACGGTTCGAGATCGAGCAGCTGGACGACGGCCTGCGCCTGACGACGGCGCCGCGTCCGGGCCCGAACGGCGCACGGCCCTGAGCGACGCCGATCGCCGGCCCGGACGGGCATGAGCAGCCGGACCGGCGCCGGCCGGGCGTTCAGTGTCGTTCGCCGCTCGAACGCTACCGCGCTGCTGGGCTGCGGCCGGGCCGCCGGGCGGGCGGACGCGGCCCGGTCACAGCGGAACTGGCGTCCGGCTCAACAGCGTCGTGGCGAGCTTGCGGTAGCGCTCGGCGACCGCGCTCCATTGCGTTCCCTGCGCGATCCGTCGGGCCTTGTCGTACATGTCGGCGACCAGGTCGGGCTCGGTGAGGACGCGCTTGAGGGCGGCGCCGATCGCCGGAGCGTCCCGGTGCGGCACGAGCAGGCCGGCGCCGTCGGTGAGCAGCTCCTGCGCATGGGGGAAGGCGGTGGCGATGACGGGCTTCCACGCCGCCAAGGCCTCCACGAGCACCCCGGAGGTGGCCTGGTCGGGGGAGTCGTACGGCAACAGCACGACATCGGCCCGGCCGATCAGCCGGTCGAGGCGGGACTGATCGAGGTAGGCCCGCTCGAAACTGACCAGGCCACCCACGCCGAGCGCCCGGATCCGGGAGTACAGCATGAGCCGGTAGGCCTCGCCCTGCTCGGCGAGCACCTTGGGGTGCGTCTGTCCGGCGATCACGTACCGGGGACGCGGCGCCAGGTGACGCACCAGTCGCAGGCCGCCGATCGCCCATTCGATTCCCTTGCCGGGGCCGAGCAGCCCCCACGTCAGGATCGTGGGTTCGCCCGTGGCGTTGAGCATCCGCAGCGGTGGCCGCTCGGGTGCACCGTGCGGGATGACGGTGACCTTGTCCGGGTCCACGTCGAACCCCGCGACCAGCCGGGCCCGGGCCGCTTCGGTCATGACCACGGCGGCGCCGGCGAGCGCGACGAGCTGCTCCAGCACTTCCCGCTGGTGCATGGTGGGCCGGCTCAGCACGGTGTGCAGCACCGCGATCACCGGGGCGTGGAGCCGGCGCAGTAGCGGCAGTAGGTCCTCTCCGTCGGCCCCGCCGAAGATCCCGTACTCGTGCTGCACGATCACGACGTCATGGCGATCGAGTGCGGCGGCGGCCTGCGCCGCCGTCTCGGGAGCATTCACGCGCAGGTGCCCGATGACCTCCGGGCGGTCCGCGTACGCCACGGACTCCACCACCCGCACCACGCCCGCCCGGCCCTGGCCGGCCCGCGATGTGAGCGCGTCCAGCAACGACGCCGCGAACGTCGCCAGACCGCACTGGGTCGGTGGGTAGGTGCTCAGAAATCCGTAGGAGATCGTCATTCGACACGACCGTCGGGCCGGCGATCGGCATCGACGAAGCGGTAGTAGCGCATTCCTGGCATGACCCACCCTTCAATGGCGGGTGCGGGCGCCGACCGGCGAGCGCAGATCTGCCAACCCGGCGCTGGTCACTCGGTGCGAACACCGTGAGGACGGCGATCCGCCGCCACCGACCCGGACGCTCGATCGAGCTGGGTCAACACCCGCACCGTAGCACGCGGCCGAGTCCGTCAGGACGAAACCGCTCCGCGTATCGGAGTGCGGGGCGAGCCGCCGCTAGCTGCTCGCCGTGCACGCGCAGCGAGCGTTCCTCGTCCCGGCCCACCATCCACAATGGACGTGCCTTCATGGCGCTGGCCCGGCCGCCGAGGGGCGGCACGTCTCAACGGTACAGCTGCCGGACCGGAAATTGCCGCGGTCGGCCGGGTGGTGTGCACCGGATCGGCGTGTACGGTAGGAAGTGTTGGTCTGTTCATCTCGATCGACACCCGAGCGATGGCCGCCACGACCGCCGTCGCATGGTGCTCGCACCGAAATGACCAGCGCCGGGTAAGCAATCTGCGCTCGCCGGTCGGCGCCGCACCCGCCATTGGAAGGTGGGTCATGTCTGAGTTCATCGCCGGTTCCGGTCCTCAGTGATGACCGTTCGGACGGGTTTCCGCGCGGCCGCACCGGTGCGGCCGTGAACAGCCGTCGCCCGGGATCGTCGTTCGCGCACCGGTACCGGCTCAGTGGCGACGCGGGCCTGATCGAACACGCCGTGCGCGGCACGTCGCGGACGTCGCACGGGCACTGCGTCGACAACGTCGCCCGCGGCCGGCCGGTCATCTGCCGCGAGCCCGACGCATTCCGCCTTGGCGAGCGGTATACGGCGTTCCTCGTCGACGTGCAGGCGCCCGGCGGCGCCTTTCGCAACCGGCTGGGACCGGACCGGCGGTGGCAGGATGAGCCGGCGGTCGGCGACCGGTGGGGCCGGGCGCTGCACGACCCGCCGACCGGCGGCGGCGACGGGCTGACCGCCGCCGGGCGCAACGAGAACCAGGCCGCCGAGTCGACGCTCGCTCTGCTGTCGGCGTTGCAGCACGCGCAGTGGCCGGACGCCGCCCGCGACCCTGCGCTCGCCGGCCATCGATCGGACTCAGCCGCCGGTTGAGCTCGTGCCCGCCTTCCACGTATGAGAGAAGGTCACCATGGCGAACAAATCCGCGCACAAGGAAGATCGCAAGAAAGAGGGCAGCACGCTCAAGGAGAAACGGGCGGCGAAGAAGGCCAAGCATGCCTCCAACACCCACTCGTTGATCCCGCCCACCGGTCGCTGACGCCGTTGCCGGTCGGCCGAGGGCCGGCCGGCAACAGCATCGGCCGGCCGTGCGGGTGGCTCGTAGCATCGCCGGGCGCGTTCGTCGCCTCGCGTCACCGGTCATCGGCGCGCCGATCGCAGCCGCGCAGCTCAAGGCCGTCACCGCCCTGGTGCGGCCGAGGAGACGTCGCTGCACGTAGCTCTTGGGCAACCACGAGCGCTCCCGGCGATGCCTCGACTAGGACACCGCCGCGGTCCGGGGCGTGAAATACCACGAGGCGATGGCCGCGACGCATCACGGCCCCACAGGGCGTAGGGTCGAACGTGTCGCCCGGTCTCGGGCGGCTCCCAGGACCACTCGCGCGCCCGGGAGCAATCATGACCGTTCCGAAGTCCAGAATCCTCGCCGAGCTTCGCCGCCGCGCCCAGCACGACCGCGCGGACTGGGTGGATCGCACGTTGCCGGAGCAGATCGACACGGGCCGCAACTCCGGCGTGCTCTCCCTCCTCGCGATTGACATGACCGACCTGCCCGAGGACGACGCCGTCGCCGACGCGGACGCCGATCAGCGGTAGCGCGGCCGGGGCGCTGCGCGGTTGTCGCAGCTCCTGGGTTTGTCTCGGTGTCGGCGGGTGCCGTGGGTGCGCGGCGGCCGACGATCGCCCGGCGCCTCGCGGACGAGCGCGCTGTTGGTCAGGGTCACGACCATGAACAGGGCGAGGTCCACCCGACGCGTGAGGTTGCCGCTGAGCATCGCGTCGCCGACGTGGCGGCTCCGCACCGGCAGGCCCTGGCTGGGACCTTCCTCGAGATTGCTGCCACGCACCGCCGTCGATCAGGTGTTGCTGGTGAACACGCGCTGGCACCATCCGGTTGGACGTCGAGGTCGGCGAAGCCCGCGAGCTTCGCGGTCGCTCCGGGGACGACAGACGCGGTCCCCGAGGGTTCCTAGCTTGTCCACGCTGGCGGCCCGGCACACCGCGACGACCTCGTGGTCGTGGTCGAGTGCGTGCCGGCGATCGCCGACGTTGAGCAGCGTCTTGACCGGGTCGACGACCCGGAAACAGGTGCCGGCGTCGACGCGGACCGGGACCCGATCGCGGGTAGTGACGTCACGACCGTCGTGGACACCGTGATGGCCGTCAGCTCGACCCGGACCAGCCGGTCCAACCCGGCACGACCAGGGTCGGGCCGGCGCCGCTGGGCCGCCTGCGCGCAGGCGGCCCAGCCGGCAGACCACTCCGTGTTCGTGTGATCACTCTGCCATCGGCGCGGCCGATCGAGGTCAGGGCATATCGACGACGATTGCCTCAGTGGTGAGGAACAGGGCCGCGATGGAGGCGGCGTTCTGCAGCGCCGAGCGCGTCACCTTGGCCGGGTCGATGATGCCCTCGGCCAGGAGGTTGAC